>JAFDET010000101.1 GCA_019310195.1 Deltaproteobacteria bacterium | reverse complement strand
CCGAGATCGGCCAGGTCGCGGCGGGCGCGGGCCGGATCGTGCATCTCCAGCGCCCGCGCCGACCAGTAGCGAGCCTGAAGCCGCGCCACGGGATCGTCCTCGGCCGCGGCCAGCTGCTCGAACTCCACGCGCGCCGGGCGCATGCGGCCCGCGCGGTAATCGGCCCAGCCCAGGTTCCAGAGGGCGGCACGGCTCAGGCTGCCGGCCCGGCTGCGCGCCAGCTTCTCGAAGTGGGCGCGTGCGCGATCCGGATGATCGTCCTCCAGCAGCAGCGCCGCGGTGTAGCGGGCCCGGGAGCGCAGCGAGCGCGGCCCCGACGTGGCGAGCGCTTCCAGACGCTGCACGGCCCCCGGAACGTCGCCCGCCCGCGCCATGGAGCGCGCGTGCCAGAGGCGCGCCTCGGGGTTGGCGCGGGAGAGGCGCGCGAAGGCCTTCACGGCCTCCGGGTAGCGACGCAGGAAGAAGAGGCAGCGAGCGCGTTTCTCGTGGGCGCGGCGGCGGTCTGCGGCCGAGAGCCGCGCGGCCAGCGCCCGATCGTAGGCAGCCAGGGCCTCCTCCGTGCGGCTCAGGTCGAGCACGGCGTCGCCGTGGCGGCGCCAGTCGCGGCCGTCGCGCAGGGCCACGCCCAGCTCTTCCTCGAGGGTGGCCAGCCGCTTCTCCGCGCGGTTGGCCTGCTCCAGGCTCGGCACCTCCACCCACACGCTGCGGTACAGGCCGGCGGCCTGGCGAGCGCGGCCCGCGCGCTCCAGCGAGGCCGCCAGCTCCAGCGTCAGCTCCGCCTCGAGCTCGGGGTCGGTGGCTACCCGGCGGGCTTCCTCCAGCGCCACGCGGGCGGCGGGCTCGTTGCCCGCCTCGAGGAAGGCGCGCGCCTCCGCCCGGTGCAGCCGGGCGCGCAGGGGGGTGTCGTGGGAGGCCTGAAGCGCGGCGCGGGCCACCTGGATGGCGGAGTCCCAGCGCCCGGCGTCAACGAGCATCTCGCTGCGCAGCAGGGCCGCGTGGTCGGCCACCAGGGGCTCGCTACGGGCCGCGGCGGCCAGTGCGGCGTCGGCGTCTTCGATGCGGCCTTCACGCGCGGCGCGAAGGCCGGCGCGCAGCTCGGCGGCCGTGGGATCCACCGCGGCCAGCGAGGCGCTCCCCGCCAGGCCCGCCAGCCCGGCGAACGCCACCGCCCTTCGAATCCGCCTGCGCTGCTGCCGCTCCACGCTCATCCCCTGCGCCAGTGTGCGAGAGCCGCCCGGCGCCTGCTAGCTTGGATCGCCTTGCTCGGCCGCCGATTCACCGCGTCGCTCTACTGCCTCGCACTGCTGGCCGCGGCCTGCGGCGACGAGGCGCCGCCGCCGGACGCCTCGCCGCCCGTCGTCGAGAGCTCGGCCGCGGCACCCGCCGGGGAGCCGCGCGTGGGCCTCTGGGTGCTCTGCGAGGGCTCTCAGCGCGTGCTCGAGCACCCGGAACGCGTAGACAGCCTGCTGGACGACGCCCGGGCCCTGGGCGCCACGGATCTCTTCGTGCAGGTGTATCGGGGCGGCCGCGCCTGGTTCGACTCCAGCCTGGCGGATGCGGGGCCGTGGCAGGAGGCGATCGCGGCCCAGGGTGAGGATCCCCTGGCGGCATTGATCGCACGCGCCCACGCCGAAGGACTGCGGGTGCACGCCTGGGTGAACGTGCTCTCGCTGGCGGGCAACCGCGACGCCGTCATCGTGCAAGAGCTGGGGCGCGACGCGGTGCACGTGGATCGGCGCGGGCGGTCGATCCTCGACTTCCCGAGCCTGGAGATCCCCCAACCCGATCGCGCCACGGTGCGCATGGGAACCCCGGCGGTGTGGCTGGACCCGGCGGCGCCCGGCGTGGCCGATCGCCTGGTGGCCACCTTCGACGAGCTGATCCAACGCCACCCGAACCTGGACGGCCTGCACCTGGACTACATCCGCTACCCGGACGTGCTGCCCTTCACGCCCGGCTCGCGCTTCCAGGTGGGCGTGGAGTTCGGCTACGGCGCCGCATCCCGCCGGCGCTTCGAGGCCGAGACCGGCCTGCGCGCCCCCAGCGCATCGAGCGCGGGCGCCGCCGACGCCTGGGACGGCTGGCGGCGCGACCAGGTGTCGTCCCTCGTGAGCCGCATCCGCGCCTCGCTGCAGGCCGTGAATCCGCAGGCCACGCTCTCGGCCGCGGTGTCCGCGTACCCCTCGCGCGCCTACCTCTCGCTGCTCCAGGACTGGCGCGGCTGGCTCGACGAGGGTCTCCTCGACTTCGCCGTAACCATGCTCTACACGCGCGACGACCGGCTGCTGCGCCAAGAGGCCTCGGCCTACAGCGGAGGCCTCGCCGGCAATCGAGTTTGGATCGGACTGGGTTCCTGGCTCTTCGCGCGCGACCCCGCGCGTGCCGTCGCTCAGCGCGAGGCGGCTTGGGCTGCGGGCGCCCGCGGCGTCGCCCTCTTCTCCTGGGATTCGATTGCCGACGCGCCGGAGCTGCGCGCCGCGCTGGCCGAAGAGCGCGACGGTGACGGCTGAGCTCGACGCGTTCGACTACGCGCTTCCGCCGGAGTGCATTGCCCAGCAACCGACGGCCGAGCGCGATGCGGCGCGGCTCCTGGTCCTGGAGCGCGAACGCGAAGGCCTGGCGCACCGCCACGTGCGCGATCTGCCGGAGCTGCTGCGCCCGGGTGATCTTCTGGTGGTGAACGCGACCCGCGTGTTGCCGGCGCGGCTGCGCGGCCGCAAGGAGACGGGCGGCGCCGCGGAGGCGCTGTTGCTGGGCGAGGCGGGCCCCGGGCGTCAGCGCGCGCTGCTGCGCTGCCGCGGGCGCCTGCGGGTGGGCCAGAAGCTCCGCCTCGGGAGCCTGGACGCAGAGCTGGTGGAGCTGCGCGAGGACGGCGAGGTGGTGCTGGCCTTCGCTGCGGACGCGGACCCCTATGCCGACGGCGAGATGCCGCTTCCGCCCTACATCCGGCGCCCGGAGGCCCGCGGCGAGGACGCCGAGCGTTACCAGACGGTCTTTGCACGCGTGCCGGGCTCGGTGGCCGCGCCCACCGCGGGCCTGCACATGACACCGGCTCTGCTGGAACGGCTGGGTGAAGCGGGTGTGGGCTGCGCCGAGGTGGTGCTCCACGTGGGCCCGGGCACCTTCCGCCCGCTGCGCGACGCCGACCTGGCCGCGGGCGAGCTTCACGCCGAGTGCTTCGAGCTTCCCGAAGCCACCGCCCAGGCAGTGGCCCGCACCCGGGCCGAGGGCGGCCGCGTGGTGGCCGTCGGCACCACGGTGACCCGGGTGCTGGAGAGCCGCGCGCGTCCCGGCCGCCGGGTGGAGCCGGGCCGGGGCGAGACCCGGCTCTTCCTACGCCCGCAACCGGGCAGCGACGCCCCTCTCCCGTTCGCGGTCGTAGACGCGCTGCTCACCAACTTCCACCTGCCGCGCTCATCGCTCTTGCTGCTGGTGGCGGCTTTCGCCGGCCGACGCCGGCTGCTGGACGCCTACGCCGAGGCCGTCCGCCGCGGCTACCGCTTCTACTCCTACGGCGACGCCATGCTGCTGCTGTGAAGGCGCGAGGCTTCTCCTTCGAGACGCTCGCCCGCGACGGCGCGGCGCGCCGCGGACGGCTCGCTACGCCCCACGGCGTGGTGGAGACGCCGGCCTTCATGCCCGTGGCCACCTACGGCGCGGTGCGGGGCCTGGCGCCCGAAGATCTCCGGGCTCTGGGCGCGCAGATCGTGCTGGCCAACACCTACCACCTGCACGAGCGGCCCGGCGAAGACGTGGTGGCCTCCCTGGGCGGGCTCCACGGCTGGAGCGGCTGGAGCGGTCCCTGGCTCACCGACAGCGGCGGCTTCCAGGTCACCTCGCTGGCCGACCGGGTCGAGGTGAGCGAGGACGGTGTGGCCTTCGTCTCGCCCCTCGACGGGCGGCGCCGCCGGCTGCGGCCCGAGGACGCCGTGGCGATCCAGGAATCCCTGGGGCCCGACGTGGCGATGGTGCTGGACGAGTGCCTGCCGCTGAAGGCGCGCATCGCCGGGGCCGACAGCGCCGCGGATCCCTCGCGCGCGCGCGCGGCCATGGAGCGCACGCTGCGCTGGGCCGAGCGTTCGCGCCGCGCGCAGCGGCGCAGCGATCAGGCGCTATTCGGCATCGTGCAGGGTGGTACGTCGCAGAAGCTGCGCGAGGAGAGCGCCCGCGGCACGGCCGCGCTGGAGTTCGATGGCTACGCCCACGGCGGTCTGGGCCTGGGTGAGGCGCCGGAGCAGCGGACCGAGCTCGTCGCGGCCGCGCAGTCCGCCCTGCCCGATGCGGCCCCGCGCTACCTGATGGGGATCGGACGTCCGCAGGACCTGCTGGCGGGCATCGCCGCCGGCGTGGATCTCTTCGACTGCGTGGTTCCCACACGCCACGCGCGCCACGGCCTGCTCTACACGGAGTCGGGCGTCCTGGCCATCAAGAACGCGCGCTTCCGCAGCGATCCCGCACCCGTGGACGAGCGTTGCGACTGCCCCACCTGCCGCGACCACTCGCGGGCCTTCGTCTCCCACCTGCTGCGCACCGGCGAGAGCCTGGGGGGGCGGCTGGCCACGCTGCACAACCTGCGCTTCTACCTGCGGCTCATGGCCCGGGCGCGAGACGCCATCGCCGCCGGAAGCCTGGCGGAGCTGGTGGCGCGTCTGGCGCAGGCCGCCGCTCGCGAAGGCGCCCCAGCCGAGAGCCCCCCCGCTGCATCGCCGGGCTCCAGCAGCCCGTAAGACGGCGGCGAATCGGCTTCCCAGGTACGCGGGCTCACAGGGCTTTCGCCTCAAGAGCCCGACGCGAGCGACCGATCCACAAGCCGATCTCCATCACTGGAGGAGGGGTCGACCATGGGCTCGAGCCGGAGCCAGGCCGCAGCGGCGCTGCGACTCAATCTGGTGGCATCCATCGTGGGCGGGATCCTGCTCACGGCAGGCATCGCCATCTTCACACTCGCCCACGGGTCGGGAACCCTGCTCCACGAGGAGCTGGCCGAGCGGGCCACGTCCGACGCCCGCGCGCTGGCCCTCTCGCTGCGCGGCCCCCTGGCCCGCGGTCACGTGCGGACCGCGGCCACCGCCCTGCAGGAGGCCAGTGCCACCCCGGACCTGGTGGACGCCATCCTGGCCGACCCCGAAGGCCGCGTGCTGGTCAGCCCGGATGCCGACGCCGTGGGCAAGACCGCGGCCAGCCATCACCTGGACGTGGCGCGCTCGCGCACGCCCCAACGCTTCGAGGCGGGCAGCCCGGAGGCCGGGGACGACGGCCTGCTGCTGGTGCTGCCCATCGTGGGCGATCCCGACCCGGAAACGGGCCACACGCCCCTGCTGGCGACCCTGAGCATGCGTTTCTCGACCCGTCGGATGTCCAGCGCCCTGGTGCGCAGCGTGACCGTGTCGGCGGCGACAGTGCTGCTGGGCGCCGTGGTGATCGGCCTGGCGCTCTACTGGGTGCTGATGCGCAACGCCCTGCGCCCCATCGAGCTGCTGCTGGGCGGCGTGGAGCGCATGGGCACCGGCGACCTCTCGGCCCGGGTGCGACGCCGCGACCTGGGCGTCTTGCGCGGCGTGGGCGATGCCCTGAACGGCATGTGGGAAGGCTTCGGCAGTCTGGCGGGTCGGGTCGTCGACGTCACCGAGCGCATCGCTTCGGTCTCCGAGGGCCTGGGTGTGGCCATGCAGGAGATCGAGGACGGCAGCCAGAGCCAGGAGGAAGCCGCCGAGGAGACGGCCGCCATGCTGGCGCGCGTGAACCAGTCGATCCGCAACGTGAACCAGCAGATCGAGACGCTCTCCCGCTCCACCGAGGAGGCCTCGTCCTCCACGCTGGAGCTGGGCAGCTCCGTCGACGAAGTGGCCCGCAGCGTGACGTCGCTCAACGGCGCGGTGGAGTCCGCCAGCTCGTCGAGCCAGCAGATGGGCGCCAACATTCGCCAGGTGGCCGAGAGCGCCGACGAAGTGCAGCGCATGGCCGAGGAGACGGCTGCCTCGATGACCGAGATGGACCGGGCCATCCAGGAGGTGAGCGACCACGTCACCCAGGCCTCGGAGCTCACCGAGAAGGTGAGCCAGGGCGCCGAGGAAGGCACCGGCGCGGTGGGCGCCACCATCGAGGGCATCGAGGAGATCCGCACCCAGACCGGCGAGTCGCGGGCGGTGCTGGCGCGGCTGGTCGAGCGGATCGGGGAGATCGGCGAGATCCTGACCGTGATCGGCGAGATCAACGACGAGACCAACCTGCTCGCGCTCAACGCCGCCATCATCGCCGCCCAGGCCGGCGAGCAGGGCAAGGCCTTCGCGGTGGTGGCCAACCACGTCAAGGTCCTGGCCCAGCGCACGGCGCAGAGCACCCAGGCGATCGAGCGTTTGATCCGCTCGGTCCAGGAAGAGTCCGGCAATGCCATGACCGCCATGGAGGCCGGAATCCAAGCGGTCGAGACGGGCGTCCAACGCTCGCGCCACGCCGGGAATGCGCTCAGCAAGATCCGGCTGCTGGCCAGCGACGCGAACTCGCGGGTGAACGAGATCGCCCGCGCCGCCCAGGAGCAGGGCCGCAACTCGCAGCACGTAGCCGACGCCGCCAACCGCACCTCGGCCATGGTGCAGAAGATCTCCGGCGCCATGGGCGAGCAGAGCTCGGCCAGCGAGCAGATGCTGCAGACCTCCGAGACCGCGCTGGTGGTGTGCCGCCAGGTGCAGCGCTCCACCGAGGAGCAGCGCGAGTCCACGGCCTTCATCACCGAGAGCATCACCGCGATCGGGGAGATGATGCGCCAGATCCAGGAGAACATGGGCAGCCACCAGGAGGCCGGTGAAGCCGTCTCCGAGGTGGTGAACCGGGTGCTGGAGATGGCGCGCAAGACCGGCGGTCGCGTGCCCGAGATCGTGACCACCGTGGAGGCCCTGCGCCTCAACGCCGAGACCCTGCGCACGGAGATCAGCCGCTTCCAGGGCGGTGGCGGGACGGATCAGGCCGAGGAGGCCTCCGTCGACGGCGACTCCGACAGCGCTGCGCCCAGCCCCGCGTAGTACGGCAGACGCTTCCCCAACTCGGCCGCGCGGATCTCCAGGCCTTGCCCGATCCGCGGCCACAGGTGCTCGCGAACCAGGCGCCGCACGGGTTCGAGCACCAGCTCCTCGCCCGCCGCCGCGACGATGGTCCCCAGCACGAAGACGTCCGGGTCCAGGGTGAAGGTCAGGTTGACCAGGGTGTGGGCCAGGTGGCCATTGAAGCGGCCAATCTCTTGGAGGGCGAAGGCATCGCCCTCCTTGGCGGCCTGCACCACCTGCACCGGCGTGGCGTGCTCGGTCCCACCGGCCAGCTCGGCGACCCGCCCTTCGGGCGGCGCCACCTGCGCCAGGCGCCGAGCCCACGCGCGCCCGCCCAGGTAGGCCTCCACGCAGCCGCGCAGGCCGCAGAAGCACGGCTCGCCGTCCCACACCAGTGCGGTGTGCCCGATCTCGCCGGCGCTCCAGTTCCGGCCCCGGTGCAGCCGGCCGTCCAGGATGACGCCGCCCCCGACCCCCGTGCTCATGGTCAGGTAGACCAGGCTGCGGAAGCCGCGTCCGGCGCCGAAGTGCCACTCCGCCAGGGCCGCGGCGTTGGCATCGTTCTCCAGCTGCACGGGCAGCCCGTCCAGGGCGTCGCGCAGCGCGTCCCGCACCGGTACGTCGTGCCAGCCGGGCAGGTTCGGCGGATTCAGCACGCGGGCACCCTCGGCATCCAGCGGGCCGGGCAGCGAGACGCCCACGGCTTCGATCTCAGCGAGGGGGAGGCCCGCTTCGGCCACGACCTCCCGGGCGACCTCGGCCAGATGGGCGACGTCGCGGCGCGCGTCGCCGGAAAGCTGCATGGGAACCGTGCGTTGCGCGCGCAGGGCGCCTCCCAGCTCCCCCACGCACAGGGCCACCTTGGTTCCGCCCACGTCGATGCCCAGAAGCACGTCGCCCGCCCTCCCCCGTCATTCGAAATCAGCCCGAAAACCGTTCCAGATCAAGGACTTGGAATCGGGGGACGCGAGTCTATCACAGCACCCTCAGGCCGGGCGGGCTCCGCGCCGATAGGGAAAGAGTCGGAGCCGCGCAGACCTCTGCCGACCGCTTGCCGGTGGCTGAGGGGCGCAAGGAGGGGAACCCGATGGGCCGTTTCGTTCGTATCACCGCCGTCGCGGGCGTGCTCTTCATGAGCCTGGGCACCGGATCCTGTGCCACGCTGAGCCCCGACTGGACCGGCAGCAAGAAGAAGCTGACCGATACCCAGCTCAAGTACGTGCACTTCCTGCGCTGGGGCGAGTACCACGCCGCCAGCATGATCGTCGAGAAAGATTCGCGCGAGGCGTTCACCAACGAGATCGAGGCGCTCAAGAGCGTGCGCCTCAGCGACTACGACGTGCTCGAGACGATCTTCAACGCGACCGAGACCGAGGCCACGATCACCTGCACCTTCAGCGCCTACCACATGGCCCGACTGATCGAGCACACCTGGCTCGAGGAGCAGGTCTGGATCAAGGACCCGGAGCGCGGCGAGTGGAAGGTGAGGCCCGACATCGAGAAGATCCGCGCCGCCATCGCGGAGATGGAGCCGCCGCAGTAGCGCCGGCCTCCGTCCGTCCAGGGGGGAACGGATGGGCACGCGACGAACGATCCTGCTGGTGGACGACGCGCCGATCTTCTTGGAGATCGAGGCGCTCTTCCTCACCCGTGTGGGCCACGTGCTGTGCGCCACGGCCGCTGAAGAGGCCCTGGAGATCGCGCGCCGCGAGCACCCCGCCGTGATTGTGACCGATGCCTTCATGCCCGGCATGGACGGCGCCGGCCTGTGCCGCGCCGTGCGTCAGGACCCCGAGCTGGACACCACGCGGGTGGTGATCGTGACCTCCAGCGACCGCGCCGAAGACCGCGCGGAGGCGATCCACGCCGGCGCCGACGACGTCCTCTCCAAGCCCATCAACCGCGTGACGTTGATCGAGACCGTGCAGCGCTTCGTCCGCTACGCGAACGTGCGCGGGCTTCCCCGCGCGCCCTTCCGCGGCTCCGTCCGGGTCGAGGACGGCAGCACGGACTGGGTCGGCAAAGCGCGCAATATCTCGCGCGGCGGGATCTTCGTGGAGGGCGGCAAGGAGATCTCGCCCCACAGCGAGGTGACCCTGGAGTTCGACCTGCCCGGCGAAATCAGCTGCGTCCGCCCCACGGCGGAGGTGGTCTGGCTCGAAAGCGATCCCGAGGAGGGCCTGGTGGGAATGGGCCTCCGTTTCCTGGGCCTGGACGGCTCCAGCCTGCGCTCGATCGACGATTGGGTGCACGAGCGATCGCTGCGGGCTCCGGCTCTCGCATAGTGAGGAGTAGAGCGATGAAGCGACGCCTGGCCGCCTTCTTGCTGGCGGCGACCCTGGCCGCCCCGGCCTTCGCCCAGACAGGACACCCCGCCAGCCGCGACGCGGCGCCCCCGGCGGAGAGCCCCGATGCCGAGGCCTACTGGCGCGCCCGCGCCGGCGAGGCCCGCGCGCGGGTGACCACCGCCGAGGAGGGCGTGGCCCTGGCCGAGGAGGAGTACGGCAAGATGCGCCACCGCAACCGCAAGCGGGGTGAGCCGCGCGCCACCCTCAGCGACTCGCGCACGGCGGCCTACGCCGAGCTCGAGGCCGCCCTGCTCTACCGGGACCAGGAGCTTCCCGAGGAGGCGCGCCGCGCCGGCGCCCTGCCCGGCTGGCTGCGGAACTAGGAGCCCGAAAGGCAACGAGCCGCGGACAGGAATCCCTGCCCGCGGCTCGAAGTTACCCGGATCGGGTGGCGCTCTAGAACTCGCCTTCGTCCAGCTTCGACTCGCTGCGGGGGTACGGCCGCTGGCTGTCGTTGGCCGGCCGCACAATCGAGATCACCTCGTCGCCGCGCCGGATCACGGTGTTGTATCGGGTCGTGCTGCTGCCTTCGGGCTTGGCCAGAACGTCCTCGATGATCACCGGCCCGCCGCCGCCGCCTGCACCGCTGGGGATGTCGATGATCGGCTTGCCGTCACTGTCCACGCGCACGGTCACGCCATCCTGCCCGCCACTCACCCGCGGCGAAGCGACCATCACCTCCGCCAGGCGCTGGTTGCGCTTGCGCAGCCCCTCGAGCCGCTGCTCCAGGTGCCTGGCGTAGGCATCGACGGCCGCGTCGTCCTGGGGCGTGTAGCGCGGGTGGCCGGCCAGATCGGCGCTCTGCCGCGTCTCCATCCGCTCCCGGTACTTCTCCGGCACCCGGCGCAGGTCATCGGCGAAGGCGTAGCCCCCGTCGTCCGTGCGCCAGGAGTAGATCGTCCCCGCACCCGCCGGCGCGGCCAGGGCGAAGGAGAGCGCCGCAACCGCACCCGCTCGTCCGAATAGCTTCTTCCGCTGCATCTCGATTCTCCTCCGGGTCCCCGCCGGGTTCCCTGGTGAGGAGTGCCCCGGAGCCCGCCCCAGGTGACGAAATCCGTCACCGAGGCGCGCACTTGGGCAGGCAGCCCAGCCGCAGCTTGGCACCTTGACAGCGCGCAG
>JAFDET010000100.1 GCA_019310195.1 Deltaproteobacteria bacterium | reverse complement strand
GCGGTGGCCACGGCCACGCCCAGCCCCTCGGGCCGGATCAGGTAGGCCACGGCCGCCGCGAAGCCCGCCCAACCGGCCAGGGCGGGGCTGCCGCGCTTCAGCGCCGACCAGCCCAGGGCCACGGCCAGCATGAAGCCCAGCTGGAAGAGGCCCTCGCTCTGCACGTCGGACGAGAACTCGATGGAGTACGGGTTGCACGCCAGCAGCGCGGCGCCGATCCACGCCGCCGTGGCACCGAAGGCGCTCTTGGCGAACACGTAGAAGACGACGACGCTGGCCGCCCCGCAGAAGATCGAGACGGCGACCGCGGCCCGCTCCCATTCGAGGGGCCCGGCGTTCTCGATCCCGGCGGCCAGGCGCACCGCAGCCGTCACCAGGGCGTAAAGGGGGTGGTACGGGTCGCCCAGCGCGCTCTCCCACTCGCCGGCGGCAAAGCGCTGGGCCTGCACCAGGAAGCGGGGGCCGTCGTTGAACATCAGCACGGCCTGCTTCCAGTTGATGTAGCGGAGCAGCGCCGCCAGCAGGCCCAGGCCGCCCGCGATGCCCAGGTCGCGCAGCCCGAAGGGCGTGCGCGACAACCCGGGGTCGGCGTCGCGAGGCGTCGCGTCCGCAGCCGTCAGCATGGTGCTGGAGCGCCTCAGCGCCCGAGCGCGCGCTCGATCGTGGTGATCTCACCCAGCAGGCGATCGAGCGTTTCGAAGTCCACCTGACTCGGGCCGTCGCAGGGCGCGTTCTCCGGGTCGGGATGCGCTTCCACGAACAGGCTGTCGATCCCCACGGCCACCGCGGCACGCGCCAGAGGGGCCACGAAGCGGCGGTCGCCCCCCGACGCCTCATCGCCGGCGCCCGGGTGCTGAACCGCGTGGGTCGCATCGAAGCAGACCGGCGCCAGCTGGCGCATCTGCACCAGCCCCCGCATGTCCACCACGAGCTGGTTGTAGCCGAACGTGGTGCCGCGCTCGGTGACGAACACGCCGCCGCTCCCGAAGCGGGCCACCTTCTGGACCGCCAGCGCCACGTCGGACGGGGCCATGAACTGGCCCTTCTTGAGGTTCACCGGAAGCCCGGTCTGGGCGCTGGCCGCGATCAGGTCGGTCTGGCGCGACAGGAAGGCGGGAATCTGCAGCGCGTCGGCCACCCCGGCGGCCACCTTCACCTGGGCGGGGTCGTGGACGTCCGTCAGGATCGGCAGCCCCAGCTCGCGCTTGACCCGGTCGAGGATGCGGACGCCCGCGTCCAGGCCCGGCCCGCGGTAGGAGTCCACGCTGGAGCGGTTGGCCTTGTCGTACGAGGCCTTGAAGATGAGGGGCAGCCCGTGGGCCTCGGCCAGGGAGCGGAGCCGGGCGGCGACGTCCAGCGTCGCCTCCTCGGTCTCGATCACGTTGAGCCCCGCGATCAGGGCGAGGGGAGCGCCCTCACCCAGCGGGATCCCGCCGATTTCCATGCCAACCCCCCCGATGGGCGGAGTCATAGCCGATGCCGCACGGGGCCTACACCCCCTCGCCCTGGTCGGCCTGTACCGCCTCGGCGAGGTCATTCAGGAACTCCGGACGGGCGGAGACCACCCGGCTCCAGTTGGGAATGGGGGGAGCGCCCATGGGGTCCCGCACGAAGCCCAGCCCAGCCGCGCGCAAGGCGCGCGAGAAGGTCTCCACCGCCACCTCCTCCTCGTGGCGCTCGAAGGACAGGCCGTTCAGGGCCGCGTCGTCGCTGTAGCGGGCGATGGCGTCCTGGGCCGTGCGCAGGTAGGCGGCAATCAAGGTGTTCAGGAACCCCGACTCGAACTCGACCCCGTAGCTGGCCAGGTTGCGAATCAGCGAGGCGGCGATGTCCACCACCATGCGATGCAGCCCCCGGCTGGGATCATCCGGCGAGAGCTCCCGGTGCTTGTGGTCGTAGTTCTCGGACAGCTCGACCTGGCAGACCCGCTTCAGTGAGCTGTTGCGGTAGACCTCGGCCAGCAGCCCCACCTCGAGGCCCCAATCGCTGGGCACCCGGTTGATGCGCGCCAGATCGGTGGTCATGGAGCACTCGCCGGCCAGCGGGTAGCGGAAGGAGTCCAGGTACTCGAGCAGGGGAACCGGGCCCAGGACCGACTTCATGGCCCGCAGCAACGGGGTCACGAAGAGCCGCGTGACCCGGCCGTGCAGCCGGTCCGTAACCCGGCTGTAGTAGCCCTTGGCGAATTCGTAGCCCAGGTTCGGGTTTGCGGTGGGGAAGCAGAGCCGGGCCAACAGCTCACGCGAGTAGTCCAGGATGTCGCAGTCGTGAGTCGCGATCACCCGCGCGCGGTCGGTGGCCAGGACGTAGCCGTAGGCGATCCAGGCGCTGCGGCCCTTGCCGTCTTCGCCGGGGTCGAGCCCCTCGGCCCGCAGCACCTCGTAGAGCGCCTGGAGCCGCGGCCCGCAGGTCCAGATCAGGGTCGCCGGCTCACCGTCGATCGTCTCCACGCCCTCGAAGATCTGGCGCATGTGGTCGTACTCATCGCGGCGCGTGGTGCCGGAGACAGCGACGACCAGCTGCTTCAGATATCCGACACCGCGCAGGACATCGACGATGCCCTTCAGCGCGGGCCCGCCGACCTCCGCGTAGAGGCACGGCAGCACCAGGGCTACCGGCCGCGCCCCCGCGTAGGAGCGAATTTCCTTCTCTAGACGTGGAAGATCCGTGCGGCCGAGGCGGTGCAGGGTGGCGATCGCCCCGGTCTGGTGGAAGTCCGGCATGGCGGGGAACCTCGCACCGCGCCTGCGAGGGTGTCAAGTGGCCCCTCCCAGGGGCCCCGCGGGGCGCCTGCGCTGGGCGGAGCCGGGCCAGGCGGCGGGTCAGCGGCCGTTCAGGCCGCGTCCCAGGCGTCGTCCCCCAGCAGGCGGAGCGCCAGCGGATCGATCTCGATGAACTCCAGCCCCACTTCCATGGTGATGGGGTCCATCTCGGTCGCCCAGACCACGCGGCCCACCGCGACTACGGTGCGGTCGTCCACGTTGAAGGTGACCCGGACCACGTCGTCCATGCCGACTTCGCAGCCCACCACCTCGAAGCTGATTCCGCCCGGGGAGACGTTCTTGCTGACCGCCAGGCGGTCGGGCCGTTCCAAGGGCGCTACAGAGATCACGTGCCCGGTGTCGATGCGCGAGTACTTTCGCCGGTCGGCCGCCGCCGCCATGGGATTCTCCGGGGCCGTCGGGCCCCCGAGGATGCTTCGGCCGGGTGTCGGGCCCGCTTGAGTCCCGCGGCAGATTCCCGTCCGGGCTAGCGGGGAAACAGCTCGAGCTGCCGGTCGTCGCGCTCCGCCACATCCAGCTCGGTCAGCGCCAGACCCACCAGGCGCACCGGGCGGGCCCCGGCCTGGGTGCGGCGCAGCAGCGCCAACCCGGCGGCGTGAATCTCAGCGGACTCGGCGATGGCCGAGCCCAGGGTGGTGCGCCGGCTGACGGTGCGGCCGTCCGCGTAGCGCAGCTTGAGGGCGACCCGGCGCGCCACCAGACCCTCCAGGGACAGGCGCCTCTCCAGGGCCTCGGCCAGCTCCTGCAGGCGCTCCGAGAGGACACCCGTGTCCACCTGCTCGGAGGAGAGGGTCAGCTCCAGGGAGAGCGTCTTGGGGTGCCGCGTGGCGCGCACGGGCGAGGTGTCGCGCCCCTGCGCCAGGGCCAGCAGCTCCAGGCCCCGGTTGCCCAGCAGCTCCTCCACCCGCGATCCCAGCGCGGCCAGCTCGCCCACCGTGCGCACCTCGTGCTTGGCCAGCTCGGCTTCCGTGTTGGCGCCCACACCGTCCAGTCGTCCGACCGGGAGCGGGCGCAGAAACGACTCGAGCTCTGATGCCAGAACCCTGCGGATTTCCGACGGTCCTGCCTCCTGGGCGGCGAGCCGGGCGGCGAACTTCACCGGCGCAATCCCGACCCGGAGCGGGAGCCCCAGCTCGGCCGCAACGCTCTCCCGCCACGCCTGCCCCAGCGCCTCGGGATCCCCGCCCTCGGGCGTCTCGGCGTAGGCGGCCCCCAGGGCAGCCTCCTCGATCCACTCGCTGGCCCGGCGCAGGCACGCGCACAGGTGCACGCCGGCCTCGCGGTAGCGCCGCATGTCGGTGATCAGCGGGCGGGCCGCCGGACACAGGCCGAGGGCATCCAGCATGCTCATGCCGGGGTGCACGCCGGCGACCTCGGCCTCGGGGCTCACCGCCTGCACCAGGCCGGCCTTGCGCGGATCGCCTCCGACCACGATGGGCCGGCCCACCAGATCGGGCCGGGCCGCGCGCTCCACCTGGGCGTAGAAGCCGGGCACCTCGGCGTAGAGCACGCTGCGGCTCACGGGGCCGGCTCCAGCCGCAGCCGCGCGGTGGCGGCCTCGTCCACCAACAGCGGGCTGGTCAGCAGCAGCCCCGGCCGACGCTCCAGCCAGCGGCGCAGCCCGCTGTCCCGGTGGGGATCGCCGGGGTGCTCCGACTGCCCCGGCGCCAGGGCGGAGAGCGCGTGCCCCGGCTCGGCCAGGTCCACCGCGAAGCGCAGGATCGAGGCGCTGCGGGTATCGAACGGGTCGGAGCGGGTGAAGCCCGTGGCGGCGACCGAGTCGCCGTCGCCCGCCGCCTCGAAGGGGCCCAGGCCCGGCTCCACACTCCGCGGAAGCGGCAGCAGCGGACGGAAGCGGAGCCGGTGGAGCCGCCCCCAGGTCCACTTGTCGCGGTTGGCGCCCGAGCGCACCGAGAGCTCCAGCCACGCCCCACGCAGGGCGTCGCGCACCGCCATCGCGACGCGCTCCGGCGAGTCCCAGCCGCCGGGATCGGTGCCGCCCTGGGCCGCGCCGGCCAGCAGCCGCGCCGCCAGGTGGGCCGCGTCCAGGTGGGGAAGCGCCAGGTAGCGAGCCAGCAGCTCGTCTCCGAGCGGCTCGCGGAACAGACCCTCCAGGAGCCGGTCCACGAACACGTGATAGACGGCGGCACCCACGCTGGCGGCGCCGGTGCCTCCGTCCCAGTCCCGCAGCAACGCAGCCACCTGCCGCGCCTCCGAGGCCAGAACGGGCCCCTCCTCGACCAGCGCCAGGGCGTCGTGCACCAGCTCGCGGGCCCCGGCTGACATCAGATCGGCCTGGAGCGACGCCATGGCCGTGGCATCCAGGCCGCCGCGCGCCGTGGCCTCGCGCAGCAGCAGGTCGATCCGCGCCGCCCGCACGCCGGGCCGCCACAGCCACTCCACGCTGGCCGCTCTCGCACCCGGCAGGGGGTTGTCCGCGGCCACCAGCCAGCCGCGGCCGCGGCGCAACGCGGCGTGGGGCAGCTCGGAGGCGGCCACGGGACCACTCCACTCGTAGATCGCGCTGCGGCCGGGCACCGGGACGAGGCCGGCCGGGTAGCGGCGCTGGGGCACCCAGCCAGCCACCTGCACGCCGCTGGCGCCGTGGACGTCCGCGTAGGCCACTGCCACCACGGGCTCGCGGTGCGCACGCAGGGCGCGGAGCAGCTCCTCGGCGCTGCGCGCCCGCGCCGCGTCCAGCAGGCCCTTGAGGCCCGGATTCGTGTGCGCCCCGCTCCAGGCCAGCGTCAGCGCCCCGCCCTCCCCGTCTTCGGCCACGATCGGCCCGTGTCCGGTCTCGCGAACCTCCAGCTCGATGGGCTCGCCGCCCCGGACCCGGATCTCCTCGCGATGCACTTCCAGGGCCCGCAGCCTGCGGCCATCGTGGAAGCGCCCGGGATTCTCCGGGTCGAGGGTCTCCTCGAACAGGTCCGCCACCACCGCCCGCGCATGGACCGCGGCCCAGGCCACGTGCGGGTTGCGGCCGCACCAGAGCACGGGTGCGCCCGGCAACGTCGCGCCCACCGCATCCAGGGAGCCTCCGCGCAGGTGCACCTCGTAGAGGCCTGCCGGCAACGTGGGCTCCAGGTGCAGATCGGCGGCCAGCAGCGGTTTGCCGCCCGCCGCATGGCTGCCGCCCACGACCCAGGCACTGCTGCCCATGCCGGGCCCGGCCAGGCCCGCCGCTACCCGCAGCGGGTCCGGTCCAGACGTCGGAAACCGGGCCTGGGTGCCGAGGGGCACGGCGCCGATCCCCACGCCTTCCGGGAAGAACGGGCGCGCCGCCACGCCACCCAGCTTCTGGATCAGCGCCAGCAAGGTGCGGGTGGTCTCCAGGGGGTCCGCCAGCCCCCAGGCGCGGAGCTTGACCACCGCCAGGGTGTCCGCGGGGGTCCAGGGCTCCAGCGCCGCGCGCAGCGCGGCCAGGGGCCGCGGCAGCCCCGCATCCCCGGAGCGGATCCGCTCCATTCGGGCGTTCACACCCTCGGCGTACGCCTCCAGGGCGCGGCGCGTGCGCGCATCCAGACGCTGGGCCTGCGCTTCGGCGTGGCGCGCGATGCCCAGCTGCCGGGCGCGCCGGTCGGCGTCCACCCAGGCCGGACCCGCCAGCTCCGCGGCCCGGCCCCGCGCCACCCGGGAGAGCCAGACCATCTGGGCCAGGCGGTCCTGGGCGTGGACGAACCCCAGTGCGCGCAGGGCGTCGGACTCGCTGGCCGCGCGGATGTGCGGGATCCCGCGCTCGTCGCGCAGCACCTGCACGCGCGCCCGGAGCCCTTCGACCACGACGGCACCCTCGCGCTGCGGCCACGCGCCGCGCACGGCGCGCCCTTCGCGCAGGCGTCCAAAGGTGATCCAGACCGCGATCAGACCGACCAGGAAGACGGCCAGCAGCACGCGCGGGCGCCCGGCGGGTGTCCGGTCCGGCGCGCTCACCGGGCGACCTCGAGCAGCACCACGGCCACGGCGCGATGCCGGCTGGCCGACACCGCCGCATGGGCCACCGCTGCGCCGGCCCGCTCGGCCGGCACCCCGTGCAGGACCAGGCGCGGACAACCGGGGGTGGGGCCGTCCAGGACCTCCACGTCCCGGAAGCGCGCTCCGGCGCCCCAGCCTGTGCCCACGGCCTTGAGCGCCGCCTCCTTCACCGCGAAGCGCTCCGCCAGGGAGCGCCCGGGCCGGCGGCTGCGCCGCGCCGCCCGGAGCTCGCGCTCGCTGAATACCCGGCGCTCGAAGGCCCCGCCCCGGCGCGCCAGAACGCGCTCGATGCGAGCCACCTCGACCACGTCGACTCCGCTGCCGACGATCACGATCCCCCCAAGACGCTAGGCCGGCGAGCCCGCCGCCCCGCTGCCGGTCGGCTTCGCCTTCCGGATCGGTAGCTTACTGCGTTGGTGCGGATTGCCGCCGCCCTTCCACAGGTAGCGACCCGACGGGCGGACCGGTACATTCCGCGCGCCGCCGCGGGTTGCATCCCCATTACCGGGTCCCGCCAGCGCGGTTTCCACACCGAGCGCGGCAACGCCGTCGCCACGAGGAGGCTCCAGCCATGTCCGTACGCGTGGGTATCAATGGTTTCGGTCGCATCGGGCGCCTCGTCTTCCGGGCGGCGCGGGGCAAGGACATCGAAGTGGTCGGCATCAACGACCTCACCGATGCCAAGACCCTGGCCCACCTGCTCAAGTACGACTCCGTCCACGGGATCTACGCGGGCGAAGTCGAGGCCGACGGCGATGCCATCGTGGTCGACGGCAAGCGCATCCCGATCACGTCGGAGCGCGACCCGGCCGCGCTGCCGTGGAAGGAGCGCGAGGCCACCATCGTGGTCGAGTCCACCGGCATCTTCGCCAGCGGCGAGAAGTCGGCCAAGCACATCGAGGCCGGGGCCGAGCGGGTGATCATCTCCGCGCCGGCGACCGAGCCGGACCTCACCATGGTGCTCGGCGTCAACACCGACGCCTACGACCCGAGCAAGCACAAGATCGTGTCCAACGCCTCGTGCACCACCAACTGCCTGGCGCCGGTGGCCAAGGTGATCCACGACAACTGGGGCATCGAAGCCGGCTGGATGACCACCACCCACGCCTACACCAACGACCAGGTGATCCTGGACTTCCCGCACAAGGACCTGCGCCGTGCGCGCTCCGCGGGCACCTCGATCATCCCCACCAGCACCGGCGCCGCCCGGGCCATCGCCCACGTGATGCCGGAGCTCAAGGGCAAGCTCGACGGCTTCGCCATGCGCGTCCCCACCCCGGACGTCTCGGTTGTGGACCTCTCGCTGAAGCTCGACAAGGACGCCACCGCCGAGGCCATCAACGACGCCATGACGGCGGCCGCCGCGGGCCCGATGAAGGGCATCCTGCAGGTGTCGACGCTGCCGCTGGTCTCCATCGACTTCCAGGGCAACCCGCACTCGTCGATCCTCGACGCCGAGTACACCAAGGTGATGGGCGGCAACTTCGCCAAGATCCTCAGCTGGTACGACAACGAGTGGGGCTACTCGAACCGCGTGGTCGATCTCGCCCTGCTGATGGGCCGCTAGGCCGCCGTGCCGGTCGCCCGACTGGACGACCTTCTGGCCGAGGGGGTCCGGGGACGGCGCGTCTTCGTTCGGGCCGACCTCAACGTCCCGCTCCGGGACGGCGAGGTCGCCGACGACACGCGCATCCGGGCCTCCCTGCCCTCGTTGCGCCGGCTGGCGGACGCGGGCGCACGGGTGGTGGTGGCCTCGCACCTGGGCCGGCCCAAGGGCGAGCGGCGCCCGGAGCTGTCGCTGCGCGCGGTGTCGGTGCGCCTGGCAGAGCTTCTGGACCGACCCGTGGCCTTCGCGCCGGACTGCGTCGGGGCCGAGACCCAGCACGTGGTCGACGCTCTGGGCGACGGCGACGTCGCGCTGCTGGAGAACCTGCGCTTCCACGCCGGCGAGACCGCCAACGACCCCGAGTTCGCCCGCCAGCTCGCAGCGCTGGCCGACCTGTACGTCAACGACGCGTTCGGCACGGCCCACCGCGCCCACGCCTCGACCGCGGGCATGGTGGCCCACGTCTCGCGCGCCGCAGCCGGCGACCTGCTGGCGGCGGAGCTGGAGCACCTGCGCGTGGTCCTGGAGCCGCGGCGCCCCCTGCTCTGCTTCCTGGGCGGGGCCAAGGTGTCGGACAAGCTGGCCGTGCTGGAGGCCCTGGCGCCCCACGCCGACGTGCTCGCCGTGGGCGGGGCCATGGCCTACACGTTCCTGCGCGCACGGGGCGAGCCCACCGGCGAGTCGCTGGTGGAGGACGCCCAGGTGGCCGAGGCCCGCCGCGTGCTGGACGCCGCCGAGTCGGCCGGGCGCCGCCTGCTGCTGCCGACCGATCACGTGGTCGCGCGCGAGCTGCGCGACGACGCCGAGCACCGCACTGTGAAGCAGATTCCCGACGGCTGGATGGGCCTGGACATCGGGCCGGAGACGGCCGCCACCTACGCCGCAGAGGCGGCCCGCGCCGGCACGATCTTCTGGAACGGCCCCATGGGTGTGTTCGAGATCGAGGCCTTCGCGTCCGGCACCCGGGAGGTGGCGCGCGCCGTGGCGACTTCCGACGCCACCTCGGTCGTGGGCGGCGGCGACTCCCTGGCCGCCATCAACCAGCTGGGCCTGGGCAACCGGATCGATCACCTCTCGACGGGCGGCGGCGCGTCGCTCGAGTACGTCCAAGGCATGACGCTCCCGGGCGTCGCCGCACTGGAGAGCTAGACATGCGCACCCCGATCCTCGCCGCCAACTGGAAGATGCACAAGACGCTGAGCGAGGCCGTCGCGTTCGTCGAGGCCTTCCTCCCCCTGGTGGAGGGCGCGGAGGGCGTGGACGTGGTCCTGGCGCCCCCGGCCAGCGCCCTGGACCGGGTGGGCCAGGGCCTGGTGGGCTCTTCGGTGAAGCTCGCCGCGCAGAACGTGCACCCCGAGGAGAAGGGCGCCTTCACCGGCGAGCTGTCCCCGGGCATGCTCGCCGACCTGGGCTGCGCCTACGCCATCGTGGGCCACAGCGAACGGCGCCATCTGTTCGGCGAGAGCGACGAGTTCGTGGCTCGCAAGGCGGCCGCCCTGCTCGAGCAAGACATCCGGCCCATCGTCTGCGTGGGGGAGACCCTGGACGAACGCGAGGCCGAGCGCACCTTCGAGGTGATCGAGACCCAGCTCACGGGCAGCCTGGAGCCGGTCCCGGCGGAGCGGGCCACCGAGGTGGTGGTCGCCTACGAGCCCGTGTGGGCCATCGGGACCGGGCGTACGGCCACGCCGGAGCTCGCCCAGGAGGTTCACGCCTTCATCCGCGAGCGCCTGGCCAAGCGCTTCGGCACCGACGCCGCCTCCATCCGGATCCAGTACGGCGGCTCGGTCAAGCCCGACAACGTGTACGATCTCATGGCCCAGCCCGATATCGACGGGGCGCTGGTGGGCGGTGCGAGTCTGGAGCCGGAGAGCTTCTCCAGGATCGTGCGCTTCGAGCGCCCGGAGGAGTCCGCGTGACCGTCTTCCTGACTGTAGTGCACGTCCTGGTGTGCCTGATCCTGATCGTGGTGGTGCTGCTGCAGCGCGGCAAGGGCGCCGAGATCGGCGCCGTCTTCGGAGGCGGGGGCAGCAGCACGGTCTTCGGCAGCCGCGGCGCCGGCAACTTCTTCTTCACCAAGCTCACCACCGGCGCGGCGATCATCTTCATGAGCACGAGCCTGATCCTCTCCTACATGGGCACGGGCGACTCGGGCAGCACCCTCTTCCCGGAAGGCGAGGAGCCCGCGACCGAGGAAACGGCGCCGGCCGCGGAGGGAGCGGACTCACCGTTCGTCGAGGTGCCGCAGGCGGTCGAGGAGCCGGCTGCGCCGGAGGAAGCTCCGGAGGCGCCCGCTAATCCTTAGGCGGCCGAGCCCCTCCGCTCGCCTTCGGCTCACTGCGCGCCAAGCCTTGCGGGGGCCCGCTCTTCGCTCGCCTTCGGCTCACTGCGCGCCCTCGTCCATCTCCGGAGATCGCGCGTAGACGGTTGCCTCGGGCTTGCGGGCCATAGGCTCAGGTGCGGAACCAGTGGGACTGTCCCGCTGGTTCCCTCCGAGCGACCCGGCACCGCAATGCGACTGGAGCTCAGCCCCTCACGGGGTTGTAAGCCCGCAGGAGCCTGGGGCCCGCAAGCCCGAATCGACGGACTCCGCAAGCGCTACGCGACACGCCGAGGGCGCGCAGCGAGCCGAAGGCGAGCGGAGGGGCTCGGCCGCCTAAGGATCGCCGCCGCAGCAACCAGGCCCGAAGCGACCTCTCGCCCGCTTCGGTAGGATCTGCGGGTCCGATTCCTGAGCGGCAGTGGCGGAATTGGTAGACGCACCAGCTTGAGGGGCTGGCGGGGGCAACCTCGTGGAAGTTCGAATCTTCTCTGCCGCACCAAGGACTCGCCCGGCGACCCTCGCTACGGCGTGATCTCTTCGATCGGGTCGCCCACGGCGATGCCGCCGCCGTCGAGGATCTCGGCGCGCAGGCCGCCCCGGTGGAGCAGCGCACCGCGCGCGCCCGCCACGCCGGCTTCCTTCTCCAGCAGCGCGCACGGCTCGCACAGCTCGACTCCGCGCAGCCGCGCCTCGCCCACGCGGAACACCCGCCCCACCAGGTGGTTCAGGTAGGCGCCGCGGGTCACCAGATTGCGCCGCGTAGCCTGCGCAGAGACCTCGATCCCGTAGTCCCGCTGCACCGCCTCCAGCGCCTCGCTCTCGATCAGTGTCACGTGGCGATCCGGACCGGGACTGGGCTTGGAGAAGCTGCCCTTTCCTTCGGCGTAGCGGTCTCCCTCGAGACCGGCGCCCGCGAGCGCGTTCACGCGCTCGCGTTCCTGCACGCGCTCTCCCTTTCCCGAAGCCACGAAGATGCGTGCGATCACCGCCTGGTGCATCGGCGCGACCCTATACGATCGTCCAACCGCCGTCGACGGCGAGCACCTGGCCGGTGACGTAGCTCGAAGCGTCGGAGGCCAGGAACAGCAGCGGCCCCGCCAGCTCGTCGGCGCGACCCGGCCGGCCCATGGGATCGCGGCTGCAGATCCAGGACCGCGAGCGCTCGTCGGCGAACATGTCGGCGGTCATCTCGCTCTCGAACCAGCCCGGCGCCAGGGCGTTGACGCGCACACCGCGCCGCGCCCACTGCCCCGCCAGCTCGCGGGTCAGGCTGATGAGCCCGCCCTTGGCGGCACAGTAGGACGCCTGCTTGATCTGGGCGGACGCCACCAGACCCAGGACGGAAGCCACGTTGACGATGGAGCCGCTCCCGGCTTCCAGCATCGGACGGCCCAGGCGCTGGGCGCACAGGAACGCCCCGGTCAGGCCGATCCCGACGACACGCTCCCAGCTCTCCAGGCTTTCGTCCTCGGCCGGCACCACCTCGTTCACGCCGGCGTTGTTCACCAGCACGTCCACGCGACCGAAGCGGTCCAGGGTCGCCCGGGCCAGGGCGTCCAC
>JAFDET010000099.1 GCA_019310195.1 Deltaproteobacteria bacterium | reverse complement strand
GGAGGTGGCCTGCCATGCGTCCAGGGCGATCTGTACCAGCGTAGGGTCCGGCTTCGGCATGGCTGCACACTATCACTCCACGACGAGGCCCGACGCACCCAGCGCGGCCAGCAGTGCCCGGGTCAACGCACTTCGGTGTTCTGGAGTGCCCGGGAGCTGGCGCTTTCGGCAGGCCGGGCACTCCAGGCACGGGCCGCGCACCGTCACGGTCAGCGGAGCGGCGCGCTCCACGCGCACCCGCGCTCGCACCTCGCCCTCGCGGGGCTCGCCCTCCAGCCCCGCGCCGCAGCCGGCGCACAGCGTGCGGGAGCGCCGCCAGCCGCGCTGCCGGGCCGTAGGCAGCGCGTCCCCAGCCGTGACCGCCGCCACCAGATCCGCGGCGAAGTCCGGAAACGGGGGCTCGGGAGCGTGCCCCGCCGCGCCGCAGCGGCCCAGGCGCAGCCCGAAGAGCTCGACGGCCACGCCCCCGCTCTGGCCCTGGACGGGCTCCACCTCGGTCAGCTCCAGCAATTCCCGGCACTCGCGGCAGCGCATGCGGGGTAGGATATCCGCCCTCGCCCCTTCTGGAGACGTGGAGACCCCCATGACGCGACCCATCCGATTCGGCGTGACCCTTCCTCAGATCAAGCGCACCTGGGAGGAGGCCAAGGAGGCCGCCCTGGAGTTCGACGCGCTGGGCTTCCACTCCGTCTGGGTGTGCGATCACCTCTACGGCGTCCCCATGCCCCAGCTCCCCATCCTGGAGGCGTGGAGCCAGCTGGCCGCGGTGGCCGCCGTGACGCAGCACGTGGAGCTGGGCACGCTGGTCACCCCGCCCTTCTTCCGCAACCCCGCGGTCCTGGCCAAGCAGATCGCCACCGTGGACCAGATCTCCGGCGGCCGGGTCATCCCCGGCTTCGGCGCGGGCTGGTTCGAAGCCGAGTTCAGCGGCTACGGCTGCGACTTCCCCTCCCTGGGCCGGCGCCTGAAGGCCCTCGAGGAAAGCGTGGAGCTGATGAAGCGCATGTGGAGCGAGGAGCAGGTCAGCTACCAGGGCGAATTCGCCCGGGCCGTGGACGTGCGCTGTGAGCCCAAGCCCGTCCGCCCGCCGCCGGTCTTGATCGGCGGCGGCGGCGAGAAGGTGCTCATGGGCATCGTCGCCCGGCACGCGGACATCTGGAACAACCTGGCCATCTTCCAGCCCCAGCTCGCGCACAAGGTCGAGGCCATGAAGCGGCGCTGCGACGAGCTGCGCCGGGACTTCGACACCCTCGAGGTGTCGCAACAGTGCACGGTGGTGATCGCGCAGGACGATGCGACGGCCAAGCAGCACCTGGAGAAGGCGAAGAAGATCTACGGCGGGCACATGGGAGGCGCCATCGAGGAGCACGGCATCTGGGGGGCGCCCGAGCAGGTCGTCGAGCGCATCCAGCGTCACGTGGACCTGGGCTGCACGCTCTTCGTGATCGAGTTCTTCGGCCGCGACACCCGCGAGCCGGCCCGCATCTTCGCCAAAGAAGTCTTCCCCGCCTTCGCCTAGGGAACCAGCGGGGAACCAGCGGGACAGTCCCCTCAGTTCCGGAACTAACTATCCGAGGGATGCTTGGTTTCTGAGGACCGTCCCCTTTCTTAGCTTTCTTGAGGGCGCTCAGACGAGGCTTCCAGCATGGCCGCGTAGCCGTCGCGGTAGCTGGGGAAGCCGGGCACCCAGCCGCTCACACGCAAGCGCTCGTTGCGGCAACGCTTTCCGGCATCGAGGGGGCCCGAGCCGACCTCGGCGCGGGGCTCCGGCGCCCCCAGGCGCCGGGCGAGCCAACCCAGAACCGCGGCGCGCTCCGCCGGATCGTCGTCCACACCCAGGTAGAGCGGCGCCGGCTGCGGAAGGCGGGCCAGATGGACCAGGGCCGAAGCCGCATCGTCGCGGTGGATGCGGTTGGTGTAGCGCGGCCCCCGAGAATCGTAGGCGGCGCGTCCGGCGCGCACGCTCTCCAGCAGGCGAGTCCGCCCGGGTCCGTAGATCCCGCCCAGGCGCAGTGCGACGCCGACCAACGGGCTCCGGGTGAGCCGCGCCTCCGCCTCCAACATCACCCGGCCGCGGTAGTGGCCGGGCTCCGTGGGCGACGCCTCGTCGACCCAGGAGCCGTCGCTCTGGTGGAATACCGAGGTGCTCGACGTGAACAGCACCCGGCGCGGCGGCCTCCGCCGCGCCTCCAGGGTCGCCAGCAGGTTGCCCAGCCCGTCGACGTAGGCGCGGCGGTAGGCAGCCTCGCTGCCGTCGTCGGCGGCGGCGGTGTAGAAGACCCCGTCCAGAGGCTCGGGCAGCATCCGACCGCAGCCGGGATCGGCCAGGTCCGCCGCAATGGGCTGCACACCCTCGGGAAGCTCTCGGGGGCTCCGACTCAGGCCGAAGACCCGATCGCCCTCCCCCACCAGCCGCGCCGCCAGCGCGCTGCCCACATAGCCGCACCCGGCCACCAGGATCGTTTCGCCTGCCACGGGTGGTAACGTAGCGACGTCGGGGAGGTCCGCCGTGACGGATTCGAAAGCGGAGACGAGGGGCGTGCGGGTGGAGGTTCTCGCCCAGTACTCCGAGGAGCGCTCAGATCCGGCCCACGACCTCTGGTTCTTCCTCTACAAAATCCGCATCACGAACCAGGGCGACGAAACCGTCCAGCTCAAGAAACGCCACTGGGTCATCACCGACGCCACCGGCAAGGTGGAGGAAGTACGCGGCCCGGGCGTGGTGGGCGAGCAGCCCGTCCTCGAGCCCGGCCAGTCCTTCGAGTACACCTCTGGGTGTCCACTGGGTACGCCCTTCGGGTCCATGCGCGGCACCTACGACATGGTCACCGCCACGGGCAAGCGCTTCGACGCCGAAATCGCCGAGTTCCACATGCGCGAGCCCGGCGCGATTCACTGAGCAGCGGCGTCCTGCGCCGCCAGGAACTCGCGAGCCACCTGGGCCGGCGCGCGCTTGTCCCGGTCCACCGCCAGGTTGAGGCGCTGCATGGTCTGCTCGTCCAGCGCTCCCGCCAGGCGCGACACCGCCTCCAGCGCCTCGGGCGCCCGTTCCACCAGCGCCGGCCCCGCCAGGACCAGGGCATCGTAGGGGGGGATCACGCCCTTCTCGTCCTCCAGCAGCACGATCCCGTAGGCGGCGATGCGACCGTCGGTGGAGAAGGCGCTGATGACGTCCACGTCGCCGTTGCGCACCGCCTCGTACATCAGCGCGGGATCCATGCTGCGCTGACGCGCAAAGGCCAGGCCGTAGGCATCCACCAGGGCGGCCCACTCGGTGCGCTGGAAGAACTCGTAGTCGCCGCCGATCTCGAGCCGGCCCGCAACCCGCACCAGGTCGCTGATCCCGCGGACCGAGAGCCGTTGCGCCACCTCGCTCGACATGCCCAGTGCGTAGGTGTTCTGGAAGCCGAGCGCGCCGGCGCTGCGGATCCCGTGCTGCTCGACGAGGAAGCGCTCCACGTCGGCCAGCACCGCGTCGCGCCCCACGAAGGCGTCGGTTCGCTGCATGATCGTGGCGAAGATGGTTCCCGAGTAGTCCACGTACAGGTCCAGGTCGCCGGCGCGCAGGGCGTCGAAGGCCACGGTCGAGCCCAGGGACGGCACGATCTCCGTGGACAGACCCGTCTCGCGGCGCACGAGCTGAGCCAGCATCTCACTCAAGATGTACTGCTCGGTGAACGCCTTGGCGCCGATGCGCACCGGCGGTCCCGCCCCCGCGGCCGAACGCTCCGCGGCAAAGCTGACGGCGGTGTAGCCGTAGAGGCCGATGAGCACCGCCAGGCCCGCAGCCAGGCGGCGCCGGTCGCGGCGTCCGGCGCCGGCCTCCAGCAGCCGGATCGTCTGGTCCAGGGCCAGGGCCAGCAGCGCCGCCGCCACACAGCCCACGAGCACCGCGGCGGTGTTGCGGGTCTGCAGGCCGCTGAAGATGTAGTTGCCCAGGCTGGTGGCGCCGACCGGCGTCGAGAGGGTCGCGGTCCCCACCACCCAGACGGCAGCGGTGCGCACCCCCGCCACGATCACCGGCAGCGCCAGGGGAAGCTCCACCTGGCGCAGCCGCTGCCGATCCGTCATGCCCACGCCGCGCGCGGCCTCGACCAGCGCCGGGTCCACGCTCTCGATACCGGTCACCGTGTTGCGCAGGATCGGCAGAATGCTGTAGAGGGTGAGCGCCACGATGGCGGGCAGGTAGCCGATGCTGCGCAGCTCGATCCCCAACGAAGCCGTGAACGTCCCCAACGCCGCCAGCGCCGGCACCATGATGGCCAGCAGCGCCAGGCTGGGAATCGTCTGGATCACGCTGGCGACGCCCAGCACGCCGGGCTCCAGCGAGCGGCGCCGCGTCACCCAGATGCCCGCCGGAATGCTCACCGCGACGCCCAGCAGCAGCGCCACCAGCACCAGCTGCAGGTGGGCCGTCAGGTAGCCGGGCAGCAGCGCGAGCTGGTCCTTCACGCGCCGTCTCCCTCGAGAAGCGCCTCGAACACCTCGATCTGGCGGCGGGGCGAGGAGAGCAGCTCGGCCACCTGGTCGTCGGCGGGTTCGCGCAGCAGCTGGCGGGGCGTACCCACCTGAATCAAGCGGCCCTCGCGCAACACCGCGATGCGATCGCCGAGGAGCAGCGCCTCGACCATGTCGTGGGTGACGAAGATCGTCGTCAGGCCCAGCTCCGCCCGCAGGTCCTGGAACCAGCGCTGAAGGCGGTCGCGGGTCAGCGGGTCCAGCGCGCCGAAGGGCTCGTCCAACAACAGCAGCTCCGGCTCGGCCGCCAACGCCCGCGCGATCCCCACCCGCTGCTGCTGGCCTCCGGAGAGCTCGTGGGGAAGCCGCTCGCGGTACGCCTCGGGCGCAAGCTCTACGCGCCGCAGCAGGGCGTCCACCCGCTCGCGAACGCGCTCGCCGGGCCAGCCCAGCAGGCGCGGCGTGATGCCCACGTTCTCCGCCACGCTCATGTGGGGAAACAGGCCGACGGCCTGGAACGCGTAGCCGATGCGCCGGCGCAACACGTGCGGCGGCAGCGAGGCGGCGTCGACCCCGTCGATGAGAACCGTGCCGGAGGACGGCTCCACCAGTCGGTTGATCATCTTCAGGGTGGTGGTCTTGCCGCAACCCGAGCCGCCCAGCAACACCAGGGTCTCGCCGGCCTCGACGCGCAGGGAGAGGCGGTCCACCGCCGGTGCGTCGGCGTAGCGTCGCGTGACCTCGCGCAGCTCGATCACCCGCCGAGGCTACCGGCTTCCGGCAGGCTTCGCCCCCGACCTCAGCGCGCGACGGTGTTGCGGCCCTTCTTCTTGGCCCGGTAGAGCGCGTCGTCGGCCCGGCGCAGCAGCTCCTCCGGGCCCGTCACGTCGCGGGTCAGCTCCGCCACGCCCACGGAGAGGGTGGGCTCCACGACGACGCTGTCCCGACGGAACTCGAAGGCCTGGACCCGCGCACGGATCGCCTCCAGGACGTCCAGCGCATCGTCCAGGGCGGTGTCGGTCAGCCAGGCGGCGAACTCGTCGCCCCCGAAGCGGGCTCCTGCGGCGCTGGCGGGCAGCCCCACCTTGATGATGCGGCCGGTCTCGGCGATGCAGTGGGAGCCGAGCTGATGCCCGAAGCGGTCATTGACGTTCTTCAGGCCGTCCATGTCCATCATGGCCACGCACAGGGGCCGGTCGACCTTGCGAGCGTGCTCGAAGGCGCGCGGGAACTCTTGATCGAACCAGCGCCGCACGTACAGCCCCGTCAGGGAGTCCAGATGCATCAAGCGATCCAGCTCGCCGTGGAACTGCTCCTCGATCGAGTCATGGAAGGTGAACTTCAGCACCGTGCCGCCCACGAAGACCTTGTCTCCGTCGCGCAGGGCGCCGTCCTCGATCCGGACTCCGTTCACGTAGGTGCCGTTGCGGCTGGACAGATCGACGATCCCGTAGCGCTGGCCGTCCAGGTCCACTCCGATGACGGCGTGGCGTGCCGACACGCTGGGATCGACCACCACCAGGTCGGCGTGCTCCGCGTCCCGACCGAGCACCAGGCGGCTCTCGTTCAGCAGGTAGCGACGGCCGATCTCCTCACCCTGGACCACCACCAGGACCGGCTGGCGGCTGCCCCCCTTGCCGCGAAAAGCTTCGGGCATGGACAGGATCTGCGTCTGGGTCTTGGAGCCGTTCACGGGAGGCCTCACTCGTTTCATCGTTCCCCGCGGCCAACCTCTTTAGGCGCACCGCAAGCGCGCCCGGAACGGGCGGGAGCGGGCGCCTGGAGCGCCGACTTGCCGCCTGCTGAGGCGCCGGCCGAGGCCGCGGGCTAGGCTTTTCCGCCATGCGACGAACGATCTTCGACGACGATCACGAGCTCTTCCGCGAGCAGGTGCGCCGCTTCGTGGAGGCCGAGGTGGCGCCCAGGGTCGCCGAGTGGAACGCGGCCGGCACCAGTGACCGGGAGACCTGGCGCAAGGCCGGCGCCGCCGGGCTGCTGGGCGCGGGGGCGCCCGAGGAGTACGGAGGCTCCGGCGGCACCTTCCTGCACGATGCCATCGTGATCGAAGAGTTCGCCCGCGCGCGCGGCCACGCCATGATGATGTCGCTGCACTCGGACATCTGCCTGCCCTACCTGCTGCACTACGGCACGCCGGAGCAGAAGGAGCGCTGGGCACCGGGGGCGATTCGCGGCGAGGTGCTGCTGGGCATCGCCATGACCGAGCCGGAGGCCGGTTCGGACCTCCAGGCCATCCAGACCCGGGCGGTCCGCGATGGTGACGACTACGTGATCAACGGCAGCAAGACCTTCATCTCCAACGGGCAGATCGGCGACCTCTTCATCGTGGTCGTCAAGACCGATCCCGATGCCCGGCCGGGACGCAAGGGCATGAGCCTGGTCCTGGTGCCGGCGGACACGCCGGGCTTCGTGCGCGGCCGCAAGCTGGACAAGCTGGGGCTGCGCGGCCAGGACACCAGCGAGCTCTTCTTCGAGGACTGCCGCGTCCCGGTGGAGTACCTGCTGGGCGACGAGGGGCGCGGCTTCTACATGCTGATGGAGCAGCTCCAGCAGGAGCGCCTGTCCATCGCGGTGGGCGCGATGGCTTCGTGCCGCCGGGCGCTGGAAGACACCCTGGCGTACGTCAAGGAACGGCGCGCCTTCGGCCAGCCCATCGCCGCTTTCCAGAACACCCAGTTCAAGCTGGCCGAGCTGGCCACGGAGGTGGAGCTGGGCCAGGTCTTCGTGGACCAGCTCACGGCGGCCCACGTCCGTGGAGACGACGTCGTCACCGAGGTGAGCATGGCCAAGTGGTGGACCACCGACCTCCAGAAGCGCCTCACCGCCGAGTGCCTGCAGCTCCACGGCGGCTACGGCTTCATGCGCGAGTACCCGATCTCCGAGGACTACGCCGACGCCGCGGTCCAGTCGATCTACGCCGGCACCAACGAGATCATGAAGGTGATCATCGCCCGCCGGTTGGGCCTCGACGCCGACTGACGCTCGGGAAGAGCAGCAGCCCGGGGGCTCCGGAACCAGCAGGAGTCAGTCCAGGCGCTCCAGGATGCAGGCGTTGGCCATGCCGCCGCCCTCGCACAGGGTCTGGAGACCGAAGCGGCCGCCGGTGCGCTCCAGCTGGTTCAGCAGCGTGGCGGTGAGCCGTGTGCCGGTGCAGCCCAACGGGTGGCCCAGGGCGATGGCGCCGCCGTTGGGGTTGACCCGCTCCATGTCCGGGTTCAGCTCCTTGGCCCAGGCCAGCACCACCGGAGCAAAGGCCTCGTTGATCTCGACGGCGTCGAGATCGCCCATGCTCATGCCGGCCCGCTCGAGAATCTTGTGAGTGGCCGGGATCACCGCGGTCAGCATGATGACCGGGTCCACCCCGGCCAGCGCGAAGGCGTGGAAGCGCGCTCGCGGCCGCAGGCCCAGCTCCAGGGCCTTGTCCTTCTCCATCACCAGGCAGGCGGAGGCGCCGTCGGTGATCTGGCTGGAGTTGCCGGCCGTGATGACGCCGTTGGGATCGAAGGCGGGCTTGAGCTGCGCCAGCTTCTCGGCGCTGGAGCCGGGGCGGATGCCCTCGTCGGTGGTCACGAGCTCGGTGCTGCCGTCCTCGCGCTTCGCCTCCACCGGAACGATCTCGCTCTCGAACCAGCCCTTCTCGGTGGCGCGGGCCGCGCGGTTGTGGGACTCGGCGCTGAAGGTGTCCAACGCCTCGCGCGACAGGCCCCACTTCTCGGCGATGATCTCGGCGGAGACGCCCTGGGACACGATCCCGCCCTTGCCGTAGAGGTTGGCGTCCACGTAGCGCTGGGTCATGTCCGGGCCGAACGGGACGCCCGGGCCGCTCATCACGCTGGCGCCCATGGGCACGCGGCTCATGCACTCGACCCCCGCGGCGATCACCGCGTCGTAGGCGCCGGCCATCACGCCCTGGGCCGCGAAGTGGAGCGCCTGCTGGCTGGAGCCGCACTGCCGGTCCACGGTGGTGCCGACCACGGTCTCCGGGAAGCCCGCGGCCAGCGCCGCGTTGCGTCCGGCGTTGATGCCCTGCTCGCCCACCTGGGAGACGCAGCCCAGGATCACGTCCTCCACCAGTGCGGGATCGAGACCGGTTCGGTCCATCAGCGCGCGCAGGGGCACGGCCGCCAGGTCGACGGGATGCTCACCGTGCAGAACACCGCTGGCCTTGCCCCGACCCAGGGGCGTGCGGACCACATCGACGATGACTGCTTCGCGCATGGGAGGCTCCTTCGAAACGCAGGTGGGATGGAAGCGGAGGCTAGCGCTGCTCCGGCAGAACGTCGCACACCACTGTCCGAGATCGCCTCTACCTGCGCCCTTCGCCCCATGGCCGGAAGCAGGACCGGCCTTCAGCCCATTCGCCGTCCCGGCAGCCGAACGAACCGCCGTTCAGTTGGGATGGGAAGGGATCCCGGCCCCCTTCGCCGCCCCGGGGCGTAGGCCGGCACATGCGCCTCGCAGCAGGCGACTCCTTTCGCGCGCAGGTCGCCTTTGGGTTGACAAGAACTATAACATAGCTATATTCAACATGTTCATGCGTAAGTCGATACAGCAGCAACAGACTCTGCGATTCCCGTCGGGCTGGGGCGGCCGTCGCGAAGGTGCGGGCCGCAGGCCGAATCCAGACTCGGGCATGCCCCACCTCTCCCGCGAGCGCTTCGCCTCCCGCCATCCCTGCCACGTCACCTTCCGGGTGCGCGACGAGGTGCCGTCGCTGCGGTCGGTGCGCTTCGTGCGCGAGTTCGAGCGCTCCCTGCGCCAGATCCGCCGACGCCCCGGCTGCCGGGTGGTCCAGTACTCGATCCAGGGAAACCACGTGCACATGCTGGTGGAGGCGGCGGGGCCGGAGGCCCTGGGACGCGGGATGAAGTCGGTGGGGGCCCGGCTGGCGCGGGCGGTCAACCGGGTGTTCTCACGGAAGGGGCCGGTTCTGGCGGATCGCTACCACCTGCGGGCGCTGAAGACGCCTCGCGAAGTGCGCAACGCCTTGGCGTACGTGCTGTTGAACGCGCGGCGCCATGCCCGGGGCGCGGCGAAGAGGGTTGGGAGGGCGGTGAGCGTCGATCCCGCTTCCTCGGGGCGTTGGTTCGAGGGGTGGAAGAGGAAGATCGGGCCCGCCCGGGATGCGCCGGCCGTCGCTGGGGCCCATACCTGGCTGCTCCGGAAGGGCTGGCGGCGGCACGGGCGGATCGGTCTGGACGAGATCCCAGCCCGAGCCTGAGGCGCAGACGGCTCCCCGGCGCGACGCGCCAGCCCGAGAGCCGCGCTGCGAGCGCATGGCCCGAATCTTCCCTACCGCCGACGAGACCGCCTTAGGCTCGGACTCGGCCCCCGGTTCCCAGTGCCGGGTCAGGCTCCTGGCTCAGATGCCGGAGGCGGAGTGGATGCGCTTCCAGAGGAGGCCGGGGAACCAGCGCCGGATCCGCCACGCCGCGGTCGTGCCCCGGCCGGGGAAGACCCACAGACGGCCCTGCTCCAGCCCTTCCTCGATGGCGTCCAGCACCTCTTCGGGCTGGATGCGGGGCGCGTCTTCGAGCATATCCTGAGCGCGGCCGACCATCTGGCCGAGCATGGGCGTCTCCACCACCGGTGGGCAGACGCACAGGATCTTCACGCCGGTGTTGCGGTTCTCGTGCCACAGCACTTCGCTGAACGAGTTGACCGCGAACTTGGTGGCGCTGTAGGCACCCGTGTAGGTCGACGGCAGCCAGCCCGCCAGCGATCCGAAGTTCACCAGCTCGCCGCGACGGCGCTCGAGCATCCGCGGCAGGACCGCGTACGCCAGGTTCACCACGCCGCCGTAGTTGATGTGCATCATGCGCACGACGAGCTCCGGGTCCTGCTCGACCAGCAGCCCCGAGGGCGCGATGGCCGCGGCGCTCATCACCCGGTCCAGCGGACCCAGCTCCGACTCCACCCGCGCCACCAGCGCCTCCACGGCGCGGCTGTCGGAGACGTCGCAAGGATAGGCGTGGATGCGGTCATGCTGCGCCGCCAGCGCGGCGAGGGCGTCCTCGGTCACGTCGACGGCGGCCACCTGGGCGCCGGCCGCGGCCAGGCGCTGGGCCGAGAGTCGGCCCA
>JAFDET010000098.1 GCA_019310195.1 Deltaproteobacteria bacterium | reverse complement strand
TCCCGGCGCTTTGCGGCGCCGGAACCCTGCTGCTCACCGGCCTGATGGCCCGCAGCTTTGGAGCCGGGCGCTACGGACAGCTCGTCGCCGGGCTGGGCATGGCGGTCGCACCGTTTCCTCTGGCGTTCTTCGGCTTCTACTCGGTCAACGCCCTGGAGATCCTGTTCTGGACCGCCACCTGCTTCGTGATGGCGGAGCTTCTCCGGACCCGGAACGAGCGCTTGTGGCTGGCGTTGGGCGTGCTGGCCGGGCTGGCGCTGCTCAACAAGCACACCTTCGCGCTGCTCGGCTTCGGGCTGGCGCTGGGCGTGCTGGCCACGCCCCTGCGCGCGCAGCTTCGCAGCCGCTGGCTCTGGCTCGGTGCAGGCGTGGCCTTGCTGCTGGCGTCGCCCAACCTGTACTGGAATGGGGTCAACGAGTGGCCGTCTCTGGCCTTCTACCGGAGCCGGGAGCACCTGAACCTCCCCACCACGGTCGGCGAGGCGCTCTTTCTGCAGCTTGCCGGCATGAATCCCGCCAATGCCCTGCTCTGGGCACCGGGGGCCGCGTTCCTGCTCTTCTCTCGCCGCGCGCGACCCTACAGGCCACTGGGCATCGCGTTCCTCGTGCTGTGGGTCGTCATCCTGGTGTCGGGCCAACGCCGCGGCGATCGCATCGCGGGTGTGTATCCGCTGGCCCTGGCCGCGGGCGCCGCGTTCTGGGACGGCTGGCGCGGGCGGGGGCACAGGGCGCTGCGCTGGACGCTACCCGCCCTGATGCTGGCGTTCGGTGCGCTGCTCCTGCCGGCTTCGCTGCCCGTGCTGCCGCCGGAGCGCATGGCCCCGTACTTCCAGATGCTGGGCGAGGACCCGGAGATCGAGGCGGTGGACGTGGGCCAGAAGATCCCCGTCCACCTGATGGGCCGCCTCGGTTGGGAGCGTTTCGTCGACGAGGTGCTGGCCGCCCTGGCGCTGCTCTCCCCGGACGAGCGGGAGCGCGCCGTACTCCTGGTACCGCATTGGGTCTACGGCTCGGCGCTCGAGTACTACACGCGGGATCGGGACCTGCCGCCCGTGGTGTCGCCCCACAACGCCTACTTCTTCTGGCGGGGCGAGGGCGCCGGCCGCGAGGTGGTGGTGACCGTGGCCTCGGAGGTCGAGGCGCTGGAGGAGTACTTCGCAGCGATCCGCTCCCTGGGCCTGTACCGCTGCGAGTACTGCCCGGACTGGCGTCCGAACCTGCCCATCCTGGCTTCGTACCGCCCGGTCCGGCCCCTGGAGGAGCTGCTGGTCGAGTGGCGCACCTTCAGCATCCGCGCCGCCCCCGACCTGGTCGGCTGGTATCTTGACGATTAGTAATTCTGCTAAGTATTATCCAGCGGCACGCGTACCGTACTCCAGGAGGTCTGCCCCATGACCCAGGACGCACCGGAGATCGTTCTGTGCCAGTACCAGGCGAAGGCCGGGAAGGAGGCCGAGCTGCTCGCGCTCTTCAAGGAGCAGGACGGGGCGCTTCGCCGGCTGGGCCTGATCACCGACGAGCCGGCGGTCTGCTACCGCGGCGCCGACGCTGCGGGCCGCCCCTTCTTCGTGAAGACGTTCACCTGGAAGAGCGCTCGCGCGGTGGAAGCCGCGCACCAGCATCCCGAGGTCGCGGATCTCTGGGAGCGCATGGCGCCCCTGTGCGAGGACCGGGAAGGACGTTCGGGGATGGAGTTCCCCCACGTCGAGCGGATCGTGCTCTGAGCCGATGACGGCGGCCCGCGACGGAATCGCCGAGGTCGAGGCCCAGGACCGTGTCTTCCAGGCGCTGGCCCACCCCTCCCGCCGTCACATCCTGGTGGTGCTGCGCGCCCGCGGCGAGCGCGTCAGCGCCGGGGACATCGCGCGGCGCTTCGCGTGCAGCTGGCCCACCACCTCGCGCCACCTGCGCGTGCTGGAGGAGGCTGGCCTGGTGCGCGTGGAGAAGCAGGGGCGCGAACGCTTCTACCGACTCGACACCCGGCAGCTCAGCAACGTGGCGGGTGGCTGGATCCGCCACTTCTCGCGCAAGCGGCGCTAGGCCTCGTCGCTCGCCGTCCCCACGCCGCCCATGAAGTCGGCCGGCCCGCTTCCGTCCTCGGGCGCCGGGATCTCCACCAGGCGCTCGGGCACGTCGTCGTACTCGAGGCGCAGCGCACGGCACATGATCGCGTGCATCTCGTAGAGCGCGGTGATGTAGGTCAGCTCCAGAATCTCCTCGTCGGAGAGATGGCTCTTCAGGCGCTCGAACGTGGCGTCGGAGACGCGGCCGTTCTGGCCCACCAGCTCGTCGGTGTAGGCCAGCACTGCGCGCTCCTCGCCGTCGAAGACGTCGGAGCCGCTCCAGCTCGGCAGCGCCGCGATCTTCTCCTCGTCCAGCCCCACGTCCCGGGCCGCCTTGCAGTGCTGGGAGAAGACGAAGTGGCTCTCGCGCAGCCAGCCCGCGCGCAGCTGGCCCAGCTCGCGCAGCTTCGGGTCGAGCTTGCGCTTCTTGCTGCGGTAGAAGCCGAAGCCGGCCATCGCGTGTCGGAAGCAGTCCGGGACCAGCGCGAACACCGTCCACCAGTTGCCCGGCGTGCCGGTGGCCGTTCCCGGCTCGGCGACCGGATCGCGGCCGCCGAAGAGCATGTCGTACACGGTCTGCACGTCGGCCGGCGCCTCGTGGCGCGGCACCTCACGAAGTCTGGGCATGGGATTCCTCGATGGGTCAGGAGAGCTCGAGCATACGCTCGATGGGACGCAGGGCTTTCGCGCGCAGTTCGTCCGGAACCGTCACCTCCGGCTCCAGGTCACGCAGGCACAGGTAGAGCTTCTCCAGGGTGTTGAGCCGCATGTAGGGGCAGCGGTTGCAGGCGCAGCTCTCGTCGATGCCGGGCGCCTGGATCAGCTCCTTGTCGGGCGCCAGCTCGCGGATGCTGTGGAAGACGCCGTCCTCGGTGGCGATGATCAGCGTCTTGGCCGGCGAGTCGACGGCGCGCTTGATGATCCCCGTGGTGGACGCGATCAGGTCGGCCTGGTCGAGAACGGCCTCGTCGCACTCCGGGTGGGCCAGCACCTCGGCGTCGGGGTGACGCACGCGCAGCTTCGCCAGCTCCTTGGCGCTGAACTGCTCGTGCACCACGCAGCTGCCGGGCCAGACCACCAGGTCGTCGCGGCCGGCCTCCTTGGCCACCCAGCGGGCCAGGTGGCGGTCGGGCGCGAACACGATGGGCTGATCGTGGAAGTGCTTGACGATCTTCGCCGCGTTGGACGACGTGCAGATCACGTCGGAGAGCGCCTTCACGGCGGCCGTACAGTTGATGTACGTGATCACCGTGGAGCCCGGGTGCTCGGCGACGAACTTCTCGAACTCGTCCGCCGGGCAGCCGTCGGCCAGGGAGCAGCCGGCCTCGAGATCCGGCATCACCACCGTGCGTTCCGGGTTCAGGATCTTGGCGGTCTCGGCCATGAAGTGGACGCCGCAGAAGGCGATCACGTCGCTGTCCACTTCCTGGGCCGCGCGAGCCAGGGCCAAGGAGTCGCCGACCACGTCGGCCAGGTCCTGGATCTCGTCGTCCTGGTAGTAGTGGGCCAGGATGACGGCGTTGCGTTCTTCCTTGAGTGCAAGGATGGCGTCTTCGAGATCCTCGGGAAGCCTCTGCGGGGCGGGAGCGGCCATACCGGAAATTAGCGCAAAGAGCCTGCGGGCTCCGCGCCGCCCGGGCCGATCAAGAGCGTCGCCACGCCCAGGGGCTCGCCGCGCACGCTGCAGACCGCCGTGCCCGGCTTGGCGCCGGGGCGGGTGCCCGACACGTGGAAGCCCGCCTGCACCAGGCGGGCCCGAGCGGCCTCGAGGTCGGCCACCTTCCACGCCAGGCCCCAGGCCCGGTCGGGGCCGGGCTCGTCGGGCGGGTCTGCAGCGCCCACCACCTCGACGGTGGCGCCGCCGACCCGGAAGAACAGGATGCGCTGCCCGCGCGCGTCGAACGTCCGGTCCAGGGCCAGCCGCAGGCCGAGCTGGTCGCCGTAGAGCCGGCGGGATCCCTCCAGGTCTCCGCTCAGGAGGACCACATGGTCGAGCGCCTCCACGGCCGCAGCCGGGTCGCCGTCGGGCTCGACGGACTCGAGCGCGCCCTGCCGGTGCTCGATGGCAAAGAGGGGAACGCCGCGGGTCGCCGCGGGCGGGACCAGCAGGGTCCGCCAGCGGCGCTCCGCCCCTCGCTCGGGATCGACTCCCCTGCCCTCCCGAGGCTCACCCGGCTCCAGGCCGGCCCCCCGCAGCCGCTCGCCGAAGCCGGCGACATCGTCGCTGGCGAAGGCCAGCGCGAAGACGCCCTCGCCGTGCTCCTGCAGGCGCGCCTCGAGCCCGGCTCCCACCGGCCCCTCGCCGCGAGCCGCCAGCAGCTCCAAATAGGTATTGGCCAGTCGAAAGAGCGCGTTGGCCGTGCCCGCCTCGGGATGCTCACCGCGCCACGAGGGCTGCCGACCCAGCAGGCTTGCCGTCTGGCGGGTGGCGGCCTCCAGGTCGCGGACTGCCACCACCACGTGATCCAAGGCGACTAGATCGGCGGCGTCCACGAGATCAGGATCGCACACGCCGAGGGCCGATTGGCTTTCACATCCGGATCGACGGAAACAGCCTTCCTCTCGAGTGGAATAGATTTTCCACCACGCCCGCGCAGAGGGCTCTGCATGCTTGCCGAATATCTAGAATATCCAATGTTTTCAGATAGTTCTAGCAAATTCTTTCTCTACGCGGGTAGGCATGCGAGTTGCACAAGGAAATCGACGGGAAGGGACCACAGCGGGTGCGGATCGCACCGGATGTGGCGGCGGATGCGGCTTCGGGCCTGCCTCGGGAGGGGATCCGATGTTGTCATTGGGAACTCGCGTTGCCTTCAGCGCCGCGTTAGAGGGGCTACTCTGGGCCAAGCCGCAGTTCACGCTTCCCTGAGGCCGGCCCCTCACAGGTCCCAGAAGAAGTCGCGGTTGTCGAGCTCGGACTCTTCGGTTGCGGCGGACCCCGGCGTGGCCGGCCCGTCTTCGCGTTGGATGCGCTCCACCTGCTCCTCCAGGTCGCGGGTCTCGCTCTCCCAGTAGTCCTCGCTGCCGAAGTGGGGGAACGTGGGCGGGAAGGCCGGGTCCTGCCAGCGCCGGGCGATCCAGGCGGCGTAGTGCACGAAGCGCATGGCGCGCAGCGGCTCGGCCAGGCGCAGCCAACGCTCGTCGAAGTCGCGGAACTGCCGGTAGGCGTCGATCATCACGCGGCGCTGGCGCTGGCCCTCGGCGTCGCGACCGGGCGCCAGCATCCACACGTCTTGAACGGCGGGGCCGATCACGAAGTCGTCGAAGTCGAGGAAGAAGAAGCCCTCGCGCCCGTCCAACAGGTTCCCCACGTGGCAGTCGCCGTGGATGCGGTGTACGGGCACGTCGGGAGCGCGCTCTTCGAACAGCGCGGCCACGCGTTCGGCCGCGGCGAAGTAGCGCCGCGCGCACGACGGCGGCAGGTGCGCCGCCAGGATCTCCAGCGGCTCGCGGACGAAGCTGGCGGCGCTGAGCCGACGCCGTGCCGGCGCGTCGCGCAGGGCGCCCACGTTGTGGATCCGCGCCAGCAGCCGGCCCAGGACCTCGAGCTGGGTATCCGCCAGCTCATCCGGCGCACGGCCGCCGGTGCGGGGCCAGACCGCATACCAGATGTCCTCCACCTGATGCAGGGTCTCCCCGTCGGCGAAGGCCAGGGGAGCGCAGACGGGGATCTCTTCCTCGCGCAGGTCGTCCAGGAAGGCGTGCTCCTCCTGGATCGCCTCCCGGCTCCAGCGCTCCGGCCGGTAGAACTTGGCCACCACGTGGGAGTCGTCCTCCAGGCGAACGTCGTAGACCCGGTTCTCCAGGCTGTTGAGTGCCGAGCAGTGACCCGTAGGGCGGAAGCCGCCGGCCTCGACGGCAGCCAGCACCTGATCCGGCGTCAGGCGGAAGAAGAACTCGCTCACGGCGCCACGATAGCGGCTCGTTTGCTCCGCGGAAGCCCGTTCGTTAGGTTTCTCGCATACTTGCGTGCCCCGACAGGGGGATGCGCGCACGGGGCACAGACGATGTCCAGCAGCGATCGCGACCGGCCCTGGGTCTTCCGGACCTACTCCGGGCACACCTCGGCCGAAGCCAGCAACACCCTCTACCGGACCAATCTGGCCAAGGGCCAGACCGGCCTCTCGGTGGCTTTCGATCTGCCCACCCAGACCGGCTACGACGCCGACCACCCCCTGGCCCGCGGCGAGGTGGGCAAGGTCGGCGTGCCGGTGGGCCACGTGGAGGACATGGAGACCCTCTTCCGCGAGATCCCGCTGGAGAAGATGAACACCTCCATGACCATCAACGCCACGGCCGCCTGGCTGCTGGCGTTGTACGTCGCCACCGCGGAGCGCCAGGGAGGCGACCCCCGGAACCTGCAGGGCACCACCCAGAACGACATCGTCAAGGAGTACCTGTCGCGCGGGACCTACGTGTTCCCGCCTGAGCCGTCCCTGCAACTGATCAGCGACATGGTGGCCTACAGCGTGGATGCGATCCCCAAGTGGAATCCCATCAACGTCTGCTCGTATCACCTGCAGGAAGCCGGCGCGACGCCCGCCCAGGAGATCGCCTACAGCATGGCCACCGCGCTGTCCGTGCTGGACGCCGTGCGCGCCCGGGACGACGTACCCGAAGAGGCGATCCCGCGCGTGGTGGGCCGCATCTCCTTCTTCCTGAACTCCGGGATCCGCTTCGTCGACGAGGTGTGCAAGGGCCGAGCGATGGCGGAGATCTGGGACCAGCTGACCGCGGAGCGCTACGGCGTCGAGGATCCCAAGCTGCGCCGCTTCCGTTACGGCGTGCAGGTGAACAGCCTGGGCCTGACCGAAGCCCAGCCCGAGAACAACGTGATCCGCATCGTGCTCGAGGCCTTGGGCGTCACGCTCTCCAAGAAGGCGCGTTGCCGCGCGCTCCAGCTTCCGGCCTGGAACGAGGCCCTCGGGCTGCCGCGCCCCTGGGACCAGCAGTGGTCGCTGCGCATCCAGCAGATCCTCGCCTACGAGACCGACCTGCTGGAGCACGCCGACCTCTTCGACGGGTCCCACGTGATCGAGGCACGCACCCGCGAGCTGATGGACGAGGCGCTGGCCGAGCTGCAGGCGGTTCTCGACATGGGCGGTGCGGTGGCGGCCGTGGAGAACGCCTACATGAAGCAGCGCCTGGTCGAGTCGCACACGGCGCGCCTGCGGGCCATCGAGGCCGGCGACATCCAGGTGGTCGGCGTGAACTCGTACACCGAGTCGGAACCGTCCCCGCTCCTCGAAGGCCCCCAGTCGATCCTCAAGGTGAACGAGTCCGCCGAGCGCGAGCAGATCGAACGCCTCGAGAGCTTCCGCCGCCGGCGCAACACCGCCGACGCGGAGACGGCGCTGGCGAACCTGCGCGACGCGCTGAAGAACGGCGCCAACGTCATGCCGCCCTCGATCGCCGCCGCCCACGCCGGCGTCACCACCGGCGAGTGGGCAGACGTGCTGCGCGAGGTCTTCGGCGAGTATCGCGCGCCCACCGGCGTGGCCAAGCGGCCGGCCGCGGCGGCCCGGAACGACGACACCGGCGAGCGCGTGAAGGGGTTGTCCCAGCGCCTGGGCCGTCCGCTCAAGATCCTGGTCGGCAAGCCCGGCCTCGACGGGCACAGCAACGGCGCCGAACAGATCGCCGTGAAGGCCCGGGACGTGGGCATGGAGGTGGTGTACGAGGGCATCCGCCTGACGCCCTCGGAGATCGCCCAGTCCGCCCGCGACGAAGGCGTGCACGTGATCGGGCTCTCGATCCTGTCGGGGTCCCACAGCGTGCTGGTCCTGGACGTGCTGGCGGAGCTGAAGCAGCGGGGTCTGGAGCAGCTGCCCGTGGTCGTGGGCGGCATCATCCCCGAGGACGACGCCGAGGCCCTGCGCGCCGCCGGCGTGCGCCGCGTCTACACGCCCAAGGACTTCGACATGGACCGGATCATGGGCGAGATCGTGGACGTGGTCTCGGAGTCGGCCGCTGCCGCCTGATCTCGCTGGGCGGCTCCTGGCCCGCGAGCGGGACGCCGTCGCCGACGCACTCAACCTGGTGGACGACGCGCGGCCGGAGCGCCGCGCCGCGGCCCTGGAGCTGCTGGAAGCCCTGGAGCGGGGCCTGCCCTTCCCCGGCCCGCCGCGCGTGGGGCTCACGGGAGCGCCCGGCGCGGGCAAGTCCACGCTGCTGGACGCCCTGGTTCGAACGCTACGCGAGCGCGGTGAGAGCGTGGGCGTGGTGGCGGTGGACCCGTCGAGCCGGCGCTCGGGCGGTGCGCTGCTGGGCGACCGCATCCGGCTGCGCTCCCGGGCCTCCGACGAGGGTGTGTTCTTCCGCTCCATGGCGGCGCGGGAGCGGCTCGGCGGACTGGCCGAAGCCACGCGCGCATCGATGCTGGTGCTCTGCGCCGTATTCGACCGCGTGTTCGTGGAGACCGTCGGTGTCGGGCAGTCCGAGAGCGACGTCTCCTCGCTGACGGACACCACGGTCTACGTCGCCCAGCCGGGCGCCGGCGACATGCTCCAGTTCATGAAGGCCGGCGTCCTGGAGCTACCCGACGTGTTCGCGGTGAACAAGTCGGACCTGGGCGCCATGGCGGCGCGGACGGCGTCCGAGCTCGCCGCCGGACTGGGGCTCTCGCAGCCCGGTCAAACGGACTGGACGCCGCCGGTGCTCCAGGTCTCCGCCCGCGATGCCCGCGGCATCGACGCCTTGCTGGACGCCCTGGACGCCCACCGCGATCATCTGGAGGCGAGCGCTCTCGCTGAACGACGCGCCGCCGGCGCCCGCGACTGGGCCCTCGAGACGTTGTGCCTGCGCTACGGCAGCTTCGGGCTCGCGGCCATCGGCGGTCGCGCCGCGCTGGCCGAGCGTCTGGCCGCCGAGCCCCTCCCGTCGGCGTTCGCCGCGGTGCGCTCGCTGGGAACGGAGATCGAGGAGGCGCTGCGCAAGGCCTGATGGCGCGCTCCGCGATCCGACCCGACAACGTCCTGCGATTGGCACGGCGCACCCTGTCGTGCCCCACGGCGCCCTACCGGGAGGGCGAGGTGATCGCCTGGCTGCGCGAGTTCAGCGCTGCGCGTCCGCACCTGCGTCTCGGCGAGGACGCCGACGGCAACGTCAGCGTACGGCGACGGGGCGTGCGGGCGAGCCGCGCACCCCTGGTGCTGGCCGCCCACATGGACCACCCGGGCTTCCGCGCGCGCCGCTGCGCGGCGCGTCGCGACGGGGGCTTCCGCGTCGAGGCCGATTTCCTGGGCGGCGTTCCGCTCTCCAGCTTCGCCGGAGCGCGCGCACGCTTCTTCCACGACGGCGAGGAGATTCGGGCGCGGGTGGAACGCGCAGCGCTGGACCGCCGCAGCGGCCGGAAGCGCGTGGTGCTGCGCGCACGCCGCCCGGTGCCCGCCGGCGCCTACGGGATGTGGGACCTGCCCGCCTTCCGCTACTCGCCCGACCGCGATCTGATCGAGAGCCGTGCCGTGGACGACCTGGCCGGGCTGGCCGCGATCCTGGCCCTGCTGGACGCGGTGGACCGCATCGACCGACGCCGTCGGGTCGACGTACGCGGGCTCTTCACCCGCGCCGAGGAGGTGGGCTTCGTCGGAGCGCTGTCGGTGGCGGCCGGCAAACGGCTGCCGCGCGCAGCGCGCATCGTGGCCATCGAGGCCAGCATGGCCCTGCCCGACGCGCCCCAGGGCGCTGGCCCGATCGTGCGCGTGGGCGATCGCACCAGCGTGTTCGACGACCGGCTCACCCGCTGGATCTCGGGGGTGGGTCTTCGCCTGGCGGGGCCCAAGGGCGGCCGCTTTGCCTGGCAGCGCAAGCTCATGGACGGAGGCACCTGCGAGTCCACCGCCTACCAGCTCTTCGGCTACCGCTGTGCGGGCATGTGCCTGCCCCTGGGCAACTACCACAACGTGGGCCGCGGCGGCCGCATCGCGCCCGAGTCCATCCGCCGCTCGGACCTCGTCGGGCTGGTGCGCTTCTTCGAGGGTCTGGTGCGTGACGATGGGCCCACGGCTGCGGCCGGCGATCCGCTGCGCAAACGGCTGGACACGCTGCTCGCGCGGAGCCGGCGCGACCTGGCCCGGGACCCCTTCGCATGACCCGGCCGAGTCTGCGATCCTTCCGGCCGTGAAGCTCCTGCGCGGGATCGGCCTGGCCCTGCTCCTGTCGTTGCTCTTCGGTCTGGCGGTGGGCACCCTGCTGCGCCGCCGCGCGGAGCAGCCGGTGCGTTACATCGGGCTCGCACCTTCAGGGCCGTCCGCCCCCAGCGCCTTCCCACTCCACGTCGCCGCAGCCGCTCCGGGCATTCTCCAGCCGGGCGAGCACGAAGAGCAGGTCGGATAGCCGGTTCAGGTAGCGCAACGCGACCGCATCGAGCGCATCCAGGCGATCCAGCGCCACCACCCTGCGCTCGGCCCGCCGGCACACGGTGCGGGCCACGTGAAACGCCGCGGCCGCGGGAGCGCCGCCCGGAAGCACGAAGCGACGCAGCGGGTCGACCTCGCCCTCGAAGGCGTCGAT
>JAFDET010000097.1 GCA_019310195.1 Deltaproteobacteria bacterium | reverse complement strand
CGGTTTCCGCGCCCGCTCGGTGGGGCCGCGCCGCTCCGTGCTGCGGCGTTCGGGCCTGTTCGGTACGGGCAACGAGTTCATGGCCGTGGGCCGGACCATCGCTCTTGCGAGCGACGGCGGACTGGATGCCGTGTGCGACGACTTCACGCCTTTCAACCAGGGTAACGGCAACGGGGTTTGCAACAGCATCTACGACACGGACAACGACGACTTCGACGATCTGGAGGAGACCGACGTGGTCGGCGGCAACAAGTTCATCTCCCTCACCGCCGAGTACCGCTTCCCGATCTCGGAAACCCTGGGGCTGATGGGAATTCTCTTCTACGACACGGGAAACGCCTTCGGCGAGAACGAGCAGGTCTGGGAGCTCAACAAGTGGCGGCACGGCGTCGGAATCGGCGGACTCTGGTTCTCGCCCTTCGGGCCGCTCCAGGCCTTCATCGGCATCCCCCTCAACGCCCTCGAGGTCGAGGACACGCAGGTGTTCGAGTTCTCGGTCGGGGGCGCCAACTTCTAGACCACGCGGCGCGGCTGCCGTGCAGAGGAATGACCCTATGAGAGCATCGAGAACCTTTCTGGCCATTGGGCTCCTCGCCGTGTTGGTGGGGGCCACCGGGGCGGATGACGAGCCGCTGCGCATCGCGGTGGTCGACGTCAACCAGGCCCTCAACTCCACAGACGAGGGCAAGGCGGCGCGCGAGGAGCTGGCGCGCAAGCAGCGCGAAGCCGAGGCCCGGGTGCAGCCGCGGATCGAGCGCTTCAAGGAGCTCCAGGAGGAGCTCAAGAGCAAGAAGTTCGTGCTGTCGGAGGATGCGCTCTACCAGCGGCAGCTGGATTTGCTCGAGCTCAAGAACGAGATCGAGTCCGAGATGAAGGAGCTGGAGGGCAAGTTCAAGGTGGACGAGGAGCGCATCGTCGGCCCCCTGCGCAAGAAGATGATCAACGTGGTCCAGAGCATCGGCCGCGAGCAAGGATTCACCCTGATCGTCGAGCGCGCTTCACCGGGGCTGTTGTACTCGCGCGAGGCGCTCGACATCACGGACGCGGTCATCGAGCAGTTCAACAAGAAGAAGGGCTGAGCCACCCGTGTCCAGCGTTCATCCCAGCGCCGTCGTCGATCCGCGTGCCAAGCTGGCCGAGGGCGTGGAGATCGGACCGCACTGCTCCGTCGGGCCGGACGTGGAGCTGGGGGAGAACGTCGTTCTCCAGGCGCACGTGGTGGTCCAGGGGCACACCGGCGTCGGCGCGGGAACGCGCATCTTCCCCTTTGCGGCCATCGGCGCCTGGTGATCGGACGCAACAACGTGATCCGGGAAGGCGTGAGCATGCACGTGGGGACGCCCAAGGGCGGCGGCTGCACCCGCATGGGCGACGACAACTTGATCATGAACAACTGCCACATCGGTCACGACTGCCGGGTGGGGTCTGACGTGATCATGGGCGGCTACGTCGGGCTCGCCGGGCACGCGGTGATCGAGGACCATGCGGTGCTGGGCTCCTACACCGGGCTGCACCAGTTCTGCCGGGTCGGCGAGTCGGTGATGACCGCAGCCAACTCGATGCTTCCGAAGGATGCGCTTCCCTTCTCCATGGTGGCCGGCGATCGGGCCCGGCTGGTGGGCCTGAACCTGGTGGGAATCCGGCGGCGTGGTTTCTCCGACGACGCCATCCGGAGCCTGAAGCACGCCTATCACGTGCTCTTCCATTCCAAGCTTCGGCTCGAGCCGGCGCTGGAGCGGGTGCGCGAGGAGCTCGGGGGCGTGCCCGAGGTGGCTCAGCTCGTGGCCTTCCTGGAGAAGTCGGAGCGCGGGTTCATCCGCTAGGAGCCCGACCCAAGATGGGGCACACCGTCCGGACGCCGATCCATCCGCGCTGGCTGCGTTGCGCTCCCTGCGCCGTAGCTACGACTATGGCTCCGTCGCGCGCCTTGCCAGCGCGGCGTCTCGACGCCCGGGCCGGCGCACCCCATCTTGGGTCAGGCTCCTAGTGCCCGTTGCCGGCGCCCTGGGGGTCCTGGCGGGAAGGGGGCGCTTCCCGCTGGACATCGTTCGCGCGGCCCGCCGACGCGGCGAACGAGTGGTCGTCGTCGGTCTGGTGGGCATGGCGGATGCCGGCCTCGAAGCCGAGGCCGACGCGCTGGCCTGGGTGCACGTGGGCGAGGTGCAGAAGCTCGTCGACGCATTCCGTGCCGAGGGCGTGGAGCGCGCGGTGGTGGCGGGAAAGATCCCCAAGACGGTGCTCTACGACCCTGCCGCGCTGCATCTGGACGCTCGGGCGGTGTCTGCGCTGCAGCGCCTGGCCGATCGCAAGGACGACAGCATCCAGAGCGCCCTGGCCACGGAGCTGGAAGCCGATGGAATCGCGCTCATGGTGCAGTCTGACGCCGCGCCCGACCTCTTTGCCGGCGTCGGCCCGCTGGGTCGCCACGCGCCCGATGAGGCCGGCTGGGCCGACGTCGCCTTCGGTTGGCCCGTGGCACGGGCCATGGGCGCCCACGACATCGGCCAGAGCGTGGTCATCCGCGAGCGCGCGGTGATTGCGGTGGAGGCCATCGAGGGCACCGACGCCACCATCCAGCGAGCGGGCGCGCTGGCGCCCGGTGGCCGCCTGGTGATCGTCAAGGTGGCCAAGCCGGGTCAGGACCCGCGCTTCGACATGCCGGCCATCGGCGTCGGAACCCTGGAGGCGATGGTGCGGGCGGGTGCGGGCGTCCTGGCCTTCGAGGCCGGGCGAACCGTGGTGCTGGAGCGCGACGCCGTCGTGGCCGCGGCCGATGACGCCGACATTTCGGTAGTCGGGGTTCCCTCCGAGGGGCCGGCGTGAAGCCGTTGCGCATCGCAGTGGTCGGCTCCGGCTACATGGGGCGACTGCATCTGCGCAAGGTGACCGAGCTGGCCGAATCCGAGCCCGGTGTCGCCCTGACCTGTCTGGTGGAACCCGACCCGGAGCGTCGCAAGCAGGCGGCCGAGGCGCACGGGGTTCCGGCCTTCGAGGATCACCGGGAGCTGGCGGGTTTCGCGGACGCCGCCATCGTAGCGGCGCCCACGGTCAGCCATCGGATCATCGCCGAGGACCTGCTGCGCGCGGGTCTGGACGTGCTGGTGGAGAAGCCCTTGGCGGCGGACCTGGAGGAGGCGGAAGCCCTGCTCGACCTGGCCCACCGCTCCGGCCGGGTCCTGCAGGTGGGTCACCTGGAGCGCTTCAATCCCGCACTCCAGGCCGTGATGGCGCACACCCAGCGTCCGCTGTTCGTCGAGGCGCACCGGCTGGGGCCGTTCCCGGATCGCTCTACCGACGTAGACGTCGTGCGGGACCTGATGATTCACGATCTGGATCTGATCCAGCGACTCGTCGGCGAGGAGCCCGAGCGGGTGGAAGCGGTGGGCGTTCCCGTGCTCACGGACAAGGTGGACATCGCGAACGCCCGGATCACGTTCGCAACCGGCTGCGTTGCCAATGTCACCGCCAGCCGGGTCTCGCCCACGCCCATGCGCAAGCTGCGCTTCTTCCAGCACGATGGCTACTTTTCCATCGACCTCCTGGAGCACTCCGTGGTGATCTTCCGGCGGACTCCGACCGAGGGCGAGCCCCGCATCGAGATGGAGAAGCTCGAGTTCGATCCCGAGGATGCGTTGATGGCACAGCTTCGCGCCTTCGTGGCCTCGGTGCGCGATCGGGATCACCCCGTGGTGTCGGCGCGCGATGCCCTGTCGGCGCTGCGCACCGCCCTGCGTGTGATCGAGGCGATGCCCGACGTCTCCGAGCTGGCATGACCACCGTACTCGTCTCCGCGGGAGACGCATCCGGGGATCTGCACGCCGGCGCCCTGATGCAGGCGCTGCGTCAACGCGTGCCCGACCTGCGTGTGATCGGGATCGGTGGCGCCGAGTTGGAGAAGGCAGGTGCGGAGCTGACGGTGCATCAGCGCGAGTTGGCCATCGGCGGGCTCGTCGAAGTGCTGGCCAGCCTGCGGCGTATCGTCGGAGCCTGGCGCCGCTTGTCCCGCGCGCTGGTCGGCGAGCGTCCGGATCTGGTGGTGCTGGTGGACTCCCCGGACTTCAACATTCCCTTCGCGCGCCGGGTTCGGCGGCGGGGGATCCCCATCCTCTACTACGTGAGTCCCCAGGTGTGGGCTTGGCGTCGCTGGCGCATCGGAAAGATCGCAAGACGTGTCGACCGCATGGCGGTGATCTTCCCCTTCGAGCCCGACGTGTACGCCGGCACGTCGCTTCCCGTGGACTTCGTCGGCCATCCCCTGGTCGAGCGCCTGTCGCCTTGCAGTGCTGCCGATCGCGCTGCCGCCCGTGGGGCCCTGGGTCTGGATGCGGAGCGGCCGCTGGTGCTGCTGCTGCCCGGCAGCCGGCGCAACGAGCTGCGCTACAACCTGCCGCTGTACGTGGATGTGGCGCGGAAGCTTCACGCGCGCGACCCGCGCCTGGCGTTTGTCCTGGCGCTGGCACCCACCCTGGATTGCGCGGAAGTGCAGGCGCGACTGGCCGAGGTTGGACTGCCGGCGCTCTTGCGGTTGGATGTCATCCAGGGCCACACCCATGCGGCGATGCGCGCCGCCGACGTGGCCTTGGCGATGCCCGGAACTGCGACCGTGGAGCTCGCGCTGCTGGGGACGCCGACGGCGGTGGTGGGGGTGGCCAACCCGGTGTCGGTCTTCGTGGCGCGGCGCCTGGGTAGCGTGAGCCAGTACGCCATGCCCAACCTGATCGCGGGCCGGCCCGTGATGCCCGAGTTCGTGCAGGAGGACGCCGATCCGGAACGCATCGCGGAGGCGGTGCGGGCGCTGTTGGGCGGCGTTGCGCGCGACGCCCAGCAGGCCGATCTGCGCGAGGTGCGGCGCCTTCTGGGCGAGGGCGGCGCCGCCGGGCGCGCTTCGGCCATTGCCGCGGAGATGATCGATGGGTCCGTTGGGGCATAGCGCGGCGGCGCTCCTGGCACTGGCCGGCGCCGTCCCCGGCGCGCTGCTGCTGGTGGCTCGGCCGCGCGCCCGGGTGGGCCTGGCCGAACGGTTGGGCGCTCCGTTTCGGGAGAGCGCAGTGGAGCCGGGGGCTCTCTGGGTGCACGCGGCCAGCGTGGGCGAGGTGCTGGCGGCGTCGCGTCTGCTGAATCGCCTGGGAAGCGCCGGCCGGGCGCTGTGCGCAACGTCGCAGACGCCGGCCGGCCGCCAGGTGCTGCGCCGCACGCACCCCGACATCCCGTCGGCCCTGGCGCCGCTGGATCATCCCTGGTGTGTGGCCGCGGCGCTGGATCGCGTGGCCCCGGCTGCCCTGGTGATGGTGGAGAACGAGCTCTGGCCGTTCTGGCTTCGGGCGGCGGCGGAGCGCGGCGTTCCCGTGATCTCGGTCTCGGCGCGGCTGTCGGAGCGCTCGCTCGCCCGCTGGCAGCGCTTCGGCGCCCTGGCCCGCTCGACCGTCGGCCACCTGTCCGCGGTGGGGGCCCGCACCGAAGCCGACGCCGAGCGCTTCGTGCGCCTGGGTGTCGACGCTGGGCGCGTGCGGGTCACGGGAGACTTGAAGCTCGAGCCGCTGGAGACCGACGCGCCGGCCGACGATCTGCTGGTGCTGCTGGGGACGGGCCCGTTCGTGGTGGCGGCCAGCACGCATGAGGGCGAGGAGCGTGCGGCGCTGGAGGCCTTTGCCCGCGCCGAGGCGGCTGGGAGCCGAGGTGCCCTGGTGCTGGCGCCGCGTCACGCGGAACGCTTCGACGCGGTTGCCTCCGCGGTGAGCGCGGCCGGACGTCGGCTGTGCCGGCGCAGCGCAGCGGGGGCGGAGCCGCTGCGCGCCGGGGAAGTGATGCTGTTGGACTCGTTGGGTGAGCTGCCCGGGATCTTCCAGCGGGCCTGTCTGGCCTTCGTCGGCGGATCCCTGGTTCCGCGCGGAGGCCACAACCTGGTCGAGCCGCTCCAGGCCGGTTGCCCGGCGGTGCTGGGTCCGCACGCCGACAACGTGCGCCACGTCCTCGATCTGCTCGCTCCTTCGGGGGCGGTGGGCCGGGTGACGGATGCCGAGGGGCTGGGCGATGCGTTTGCCGCGGCGCTGGCGGATCCCGAGGCGGCGCGTCGCCGCGGGGAGGCAGGCCGTCGTGGGCTCGAGCCCGCGCGGGGCGCGTCGGAGCGCAGCGCCGACCTGGTGGAGGCGACGCTGGGCGGGGCAGGGCAGGCTGCATGAGAGGTGCCTGGCTCTACCGGCGCGAAGACTCGGGCCGCAGCCGCTGGCTGCTGGCGCCGCTCTGGCCGATGTCGCTCGTCTACGGCGCCGCGGCACGGCTGCACCGCGGCCTCTACCAGCGCGGCTGGCGGCGCCGCAAGCAGCTCGCCTGCAAGGTGGTGAGTGTCGGCAGCCCGGTGGTGGGCGGGGCCGGCAAGACACCCACCGCCGCGTGGCTGGCTCGCGAGCTGCACCGCCGCGGAACCAAGGTGGCCCTGGCTACGCGCGGCTACCGGCGTCGCGGTCGCGAGGCGGTGCGTGTGGTGTCCGACGGCCGCCACGTGCGCGGCGACGTGGTGAGCGCGGGCGACGAGCCGCTGCTGCTGGCGGCGCACGCGCCCGGCGTTCCGGTCCTGGTGGGCCCCGACCGGGGCGTGGTGGGGCTGCGCGCCGTCTCCGCCTTCGGCGCGGACGTCGTCGTGCTGGACGACGGGTTCCAACACCACCGTCTGGCGCGGGATCTGGACCTGATCGTGATCGACGGCGGCTTGGGGCTGGGCAATGGCTGCGTCTTGCCGCGGGGTCCGCTGCGCGAGCCCGCCCGCGCGCTGCGCCATGCCGACGCGATCCTGGTGGTGGACGGGCCACTGCCGGAGGAGGACGCGAGCCGACTGGGCGAGCTCGCTCCCGAGGCGCCCCGCTTCGCAGCCCGTCGCAATCCGGCAACCCTGCGGCCGCTGGCCGGCGGCGCCGGTGAACGTCCCTCCTGGCTCCACGCCTGCGATGTGGGGATGTTGACGGGGATCGCCAACCCGGACTCGTTGCGGCGCAGTCTGGCGTCCCTGGGCGCCCGCGTGGTGGCCGAGCGCAATTTCCCGGACCATCACAGCTACCGGCCCGCGGACGTCTCCGGCCTGGCGGAGGAGGCGCCGCTCTGGGTGACCACGGAGAAGGACGCCGTCAAGATCCTGCCGGCCTGGGTCGGCGATGCCGACGTGCGCGTTCTGACCATCGAGCTCCACGTCCTGGAAGCCGAGCGCCTGCTCTCCTGGATCGAGTCCCGCCTGCGCTAGCGCCGTCCCAGAGGCTCTACACGTGTGCAGGTTTCGGAGCGCGCTCGCCTTGTGGAATGCCTGTCGCTCGCGCCGACGTCGATCTGGCTGCCGGCTTGGGCCCGCTGGGTGGTGCCCATCCACGCCGCTCGATGGCTCGATGCTATAGCTGGCGGTCCGGAAGGGGCAAGAACCCGGACGAAACGAGGAGCAGCCCGTGCGAGAAGGGAATGCAAGGATAGGTACGCTTCGGATGCTCTTCGTGGCGGCACTGGGCCTGGGCGTCGGGTGCCAGAATTCCTCGATGCCCGGTGGCGGGTGGCTTCCCCAAGAGCCAGCAGGACGATGGGATGCTGTCGCCAAGCACCTTCGCGGGTTGGACGTTTCGATGGTCGAGATCGGCTACCGCTACGGAGAGCTGTATTGGGGCGCCAACGATGGGAACTGGAGCTACGCCGACTATCAAGTCCAGAAGATCCGACTGGCTCTCGAGAACGCACTCGAACGGCGTCCGAAGCGCCGAGCGTCAACGGAATCGACATTCGTTCCGGTGCTGAACGAGATGGCTCGAGTCGTCCAAGAGCACGACTCAGCCCGCTTCGGTGAGACGTTCGAGAAGGTGACTGCGGCATGCAATGCGTGCCATGCTGCGGAGGAGGTTCCCAGCTTCTACGTAGTGGCTCCTCAGGCGCGTACCTCGCCAATCCGAGGCGAGTCCAACTAGAGCCCATCTCATGAACCCGGACCGAGCGAGAGGCGGAGATTCGGTTCGCTGGCAAGGCGCGCGACCGAGCCATAGCCGTAGCTACGGCGCAGGGAGCGCAACGAAGTCAGCGGGCCGAAGATCCGCCTCTCGTGACGGGAGGACTTGTGAGATGGGCTCTAGCGACCCGGGTGGGGCTGCGGAGCAACCCCGCCGGATCGAGCGCGCATGCCGGACTAGCGGTAGTGCAGGCGATGCAGGCGCAGGCGCAGGCGCTCGCGGGGAAGGTGGCGCAGCATCGCGTCGCCCAGGGCGCGGTCGTCGCCCACGTAGGCCGCGACGAAGCGGGCGCGGCCGGCATCGCCAAGCTGGGCCACCAGGCTGCGCTTGACCACCGAGCGGTACAGACGCGCCAGCTCGGCCATGCGTCGCGCGGGCGGTACCTCGTCCGCGCGGCCTGCGCGGTCCAGGTCGATCACCAGGCACTCGCAGACGTCGGCGTCACTGCGCAGGAGCAGGTTTCCCAGGTGAAGGTCGGCGTGCTCGCCACCCGCATCGTGGAAGCGGCGCACGGCATGCCCCGCGGCCTCGGCGGCGCTGGCGATGGTCGCCGCGTCGGGCGCCTGCTCCAGGAAGTGGCGAGCGTTCTCGGTCTGCTCCTCCACTCGGGTTCCCACCGCCGCGCTCCAGAGGGGCCCCGCGCGCCGCACGCCCACCAGGAGCACCGGCTCGGGCACCGGAGCTCCGGCGGCGCGCAGCTCGGCGGTGACCGTCAGCTCGCGGCCGGGTCTGCCCAGGCCCAGGAGCGTCGTGCCCAGGCCCCGACCCAGCAGGCCGCCGTGCAGCACCAGCCTCAGCAGCAGCCGCTCCCCGCCCGCGCCCAGGGGCAGGCGCGCCGTCGGCCCGCGGCCGCCTTCTCCCGGGCGCCCCGCCAGGTGTCGCTCCAGGGCGCCCGGCTCGAGCAGCCCCAATGCGTCGACGACGCCCTCGTGGCGGGGCGCTACCCAGACCTCTACGGGACCGCGTCGCAGGCGTTTGAATCCCGGGGCTTCCCGGGGCACGAGTCAGCCCTCCCCGCGGCAGGCGCGATTCAGGAGCGAGATCGCCACCACCCCGAAGGTGGCGTTGGGGAGCCACAGTGCGATGACCGGCGGGGTGCCGGTCTCTTCGGCCGGCAACCCCAGTGCCGAGTGCCGGACGATCTCGCGCGACGCGTAGCCGGCGACGATTCGGGGGGGCCGCATGGCGGGTTATCCTACCCGTCGCTGTGCATCCGTGCGAGGTACCCGCAATCGCCACCTGTGCGAACCCTCGGACGCCCCGCCAGCGGCGGGCCCGAGCCGTCTCGAGCGTTTGCGCCGTGCTCTCGATGGGCGCAGGCCACGGCGTCTCAGGTCCCGTATCGTGGCGGCATGCCTCGGGTGATCGCGGTCGTGCTGTGCGCCGACCTCCTGTTTCTCGCCATTGCGATCGGGGACGGCCAGTTTTTCCACGGAGACCCGAGGCGGCGCTTCCAAGAGGGCCAGTCGGTGACCTGGGTGTCCGCGGCGCATCTCGTCGCCATGGGCCTCATCGCCTGGCGGATCCTGATGCTGCGGAAGGCGCAGACCCGGCAGCCGATCCTTCGCTCGCCGCTGCTGATCTGGGCGCTCATCGCCGCCGGCTTCTTCTTCCTGGCCGCGGATGAGCTGTTCGAGATCCACGAGCAGGTCGACCTGGCCATCCACTCGCTGTTCGGGATCGCCGAGACCAGCCTGACGGATCGGATCGACGACCTGCTGGTCTTGCTCTATCTGGTGATCGGGCTGGCCGCGGTCTGCATCGCCCGCAGCGAACTGTGGCGCTACCGCGTGACGCTTCCCTTCTTCGCAGCGGGCTTCGTGCTGGCGCTTGCCATGGTCGTACTCGACGTCCTCACGAATGACGTCGATCTCCTCCGCATGCTCCTTCCCGGCGTGCACCTGGGGTCGATCTTCCTTTGGGCCATCGTGGCCGAAGACGTGCTCAAAGTGCTGGCGGAGGCGTTCTTCCTGCTCGGCTTTATCCAGGCGTTGCAGATGACGCGCCGAATGGACGCGGAGCCATCGGCTGGCCCGGCCACCTGCAGATCGTCGTAGGGGGAGATCCCGTCCGCGCCGCGCTGCGGGCGCCGGGATCCTGGGGTGTCCCGGGATACGGGTCAGCCTTCTCCGCGGTTGGCGCTGCGGAGCAGTGGGATGGCCACCGCCACGAAGACGACGTTGGGCAGCCACAGCGCGATGACGGGCGGAACGGCGGTGTCCTCGGCGAGGAACTCGGCCAACGACAGGAGCACGTAGTAGGCGAACGCCACCGCCACGCAGGTCAGCGCGCCCGCCGAGCGCGCGCCGCGCACCCGGCGCAGGCCCAGCGGAACGGCCAGCAGCGCGAATACGATCGGCGCCACGGGAATCGCGAAGCGGCGGTGGAGCTGAGTCTCGTACTTCACCGGGCGGCGTTCGGGCAGGTACTTGATCTTCTCGAAGTCGTCGGTCGAGTTGAGCAGGTCCAGCGTGGAGCGGAGCTGCTCCATGGACATGTCGCGCGGGCGCAGCCGCGAGGTCTTCGATTCGACCAGGCCGGAGGCGTCGAAGGTGTAGTCGAAGGTTTCGAAGGAGATGCGCCGGTAGCGGGCCAGATCCTCCGGCTCGATGTGCATGTCGCCGCGTTCCAGGATCAGCTTGATCTCTGCCGTCTCCGCGTCGTAGCGCAGGCTGCCGGACTCCGAGAAGACGGCGAATGGGCGCCGCGGGTCCGTGTTGTCCCAGATCACGATGCCCAGCAGCGTTCCGTCGACCTCGGCGCTTTGCGCGTAGATGAGCCGCTTGTCGAACGAGCGGAAGTGGCCGGGCTCGAGGGTCAGGCTGCGCGTCGCCGCTTCGGTGACCACGCGGCGGAGCTGGCGGCGCACGTGAGGCTCGACCTCCTGCATCAGGTAGCCGGTGAGCCCGGAAACCACGATCGCAAGCGCCAGCACCGGTCCCACCAGCGCCGTCATGCCCAGGCCGCAGGCGCGCATGGCCAGGATCTCCGACTCCGACGCCAGCCGGCTTACCGCCAGCAGGACGCCGAACAGGAACGCGACGGGAAGCGCGTAGGTGGCCAGCGTGGGCATCAGGTACCCGAGCACGCGCAGCAGGTCCCACACCGGCACCCCGCCGCCGGCGGCCTCGGTGAGGTCCGCCAGGGTCCGGAGCAGGTTCTGCGTCAGCATCAGCGACGCGAAGACCAGGAATCCCAGGACCGAGTACTGGATGATCTCGCGGGCGATGTAGCCGGCGACGATTCGCGGGATCCGCATGGCGGGGTATCCTACCCGTCGCTCTGCGTCCGTGCGAGGCACCCGCAATCGTCACCTGTAGGAACCCTTTAGACGCGCCGCCGCCGGCCGAGCGCATCCTGGTGATCCGGCTGGGGGCCGTCGGCGATGTGGTGAGGACCCTGCCCGCCGTCTCGGCCCTCCGTGCAGCCTACCCCGGGGCTCGGATCAGCTGGCTGGTGGAGGCGGCGTCGGCCAGCGTCCTGAGCGGTCAGCCCTGGATCGACGAGATCCTGGTGTATCCGCGGGCCGAGGTGAGCGACGCGCTTCTCGGCGTGCGCTGGCTCGAGGCGGGGCGGCGTCTGGCGCGCTTCGTCGCTGCGCTGCGCGCCGACGCATTCGATCTGGTGGTCGACTTCCACTCCATCTTGAAGAGCGGGGTCTTCTCGCGGCTGAGCGGCGCGCCGCTACGAGTCGCCTACGCGCCCCCCTACGGACGCGAGGCCGGCTGGCGATTCGCCAACCACCGCGAACCGCGCGCTGGTGCAGTTCCTGGGCGTCGACGCGGCGCCGGACGCGCGGCCGCTGCGGGTCGCCGATGCCGCGCGCCAGCGCATGGCCCGCCTGCTCGAGCCGGCGTCGGCGCCGGTGGTGATCCATCCCGGAACCAGCGATGAGACGCCGCACAAGCGCTGGACCGTGTCGGGGTACACGCGGGTGGCCCGCGACCTGGCCGAGGAGACCGGCACACCCGTGTTGGTCACGGTGGGACCCGCACGGGATGATCGCGCCTTTGCCGAGGCGCTGGTCGAAGAGGCGGGGGGCGCGGCGCGACGCGCACCGGACACGCCCACGCTGGGCGACCTGGCGGCGCTGTTCGCCCGGGCCCGGCTCTACATCGGCAGCGACTCCGGGCCCATGCACGTGGCGTCGTTGGTGGGCACGCCCGTGCTCCAGCTCCTGGGCCCCACGCATCCGCTGGAGAACGCTCCGTGGCAGGCCACTCCGTCGCGCAGTGTGCGGGTTCCCGTGGCGTGCAGCCCGTGTCGGAGGGGCTGCGCGGCGGCCACCTGTATGAGGGTGATCCCCCCCGACCGTGTAGTGCAGGAGGCGCGCGCGCTTCTGGCAGGTGCTATAGGGCACTGATAGACTCCGCGACCTCCCCCGGGGTCACGCAACCCATGACCAATCCTGAGGAAATCCTCGTTCGGGGTCCGAACTGGGCCGGCGATCTGGTGATGGCGACGCCCGCCTTCCGGGCCCTGCGCCGCGCCTATCCGACCGCGCGGATGACCCTGGCCGTGAAGCCGGGCCTGGCCCCTCTGGTGGCCGGCGCGCCCTGGTTCGACCAGGTGCTCCCGGTCGAGTCCCATCGGCGCGGGCCGTGGGCGATGCTGCGCGAGGCCTGGGGCTTGCGGTGCCATGGCGGCTTCGACCTGGGACTGTGCCTGCCCGACTCCTTCGAGTCCGCCCTGCACATGCGCTTGGCGGGGGTCCGCAACGTGGTCGGCTACCGCTCCGATTTGCGCGCGCCGCTGCTTCACACCTCCGTCGCGGCGCCGCGCAGCGGCGGTCGCCGCGCCTGGATTCCCCGCGAGCGCCACGTGCTGGGCCTCGCGGAGGCGGCCGGTGCGCCCGCCCGGGGAACCCACCTGGAGCTCTTCACCACCGAGGCCGAACGCTCCCGGGCCGGCTCGCTGCTGGAGGCGGCCGGCGTGGCGCCGGGCGAGCCCTACGCGGTGCTGGCGCCGGGGGCTTCCTACGGTCCGTCGAAGCTGTGGCCGGCGGGGTCCTTCGCCCAGACCGGCGATCTTCTCGCCGAGGCCGGCGCCCGGGTGGTCCTGGTGGGGACTGCCGACGAGCGCGGCCTGGTGGGCGGGGTGGGCGCCGCCATGCACGCGCCGGCGGCGGACCTGTCCGGCAAGCTGGACCTGGGCTCCCTCAAGGCCGTGATCCGGGACGCGCGGGTGCTGATCTGCAACGACGCCGGCGCGCGTCACGTCGCCGTGGCGTTCGGGGTTCCCTGCATCGCGCTGATGGGCCCCACCAGCCTGGCCAAGACCAATCTCAACCTGGAGCGCGTGCGCGTCCTGACGGCCGACGTGGGCTGCCGGCCCTGCTACCTGCGCCGCTGCCCCATCGACCACCGTTGCATGACGCGGATCCCGGTGGCGGCGGTCCGCGAGGCGGCGCTGCCCGCCCTGGACGTGGAGCGCGCGGCCCGCTGGCGCGGCGACGGCGCGCTGCGTCCGTTGCCCGGAGGCGGCGAGGCGTGATCGACCTCTCGGTCGTGATCGTCTCCTGGCGCGCGCGGGACCTGCTCTTCGCCTGCCTCGAGTCCCTGGACCGCCACGTGCGCGCGCGTCGCGAGCCCGGCCGCATCGAGATCGAGGTCTTCGTCGTGGACAACGGGTCGGGCGACGGTACGCCCGACGCCGTTCGCGAGCGCTTCCCCTGGCTGCAAGTGATCGCGCTGCCGCGCAATGTGGGCTTCGCGGCCGGCAACAACGTGGCTCTGGCCAAGATCGCCGGGCGCCACGCGCTGCTGCTCAACAACGACACCGAGGTGCTGCCGGGTGCGCTGGAGCGTTGCGTGCGTTTCCTGGACGAGCACCCGGACGTGGGGGTCGTCGGCCCCCAGCTCCTGAACCCGGACGGTTCCAAGCAGAACTCGGTGCACAACTACCCCAGCCTGGCTACGGAGCTGCTGCCCAAGGGGCTGCTGGAGACGCTGCTGCCCCGGCGCTTCCCTTCCAAGCGCTACGAGCACGATGGACCCGTTGACGTGGAGGCCGTGCTGGGTGCGTGCCTCTTCGTGCGTCGCGACGTGCTCGATCAGGTCGGCCTCATGCCCGAGGACTACTTCTTCTTCCTCGAGGAGACCGACTGGTGCTGGCGGATCCGCGAGGCGGGCTGGCGCGTGGTGCATCTTCCCGATACCCGCGTGATTCACGTGCACGGCGCCACCACCAAGAAGCGCGTGCCGGCGCGCACGCGCATCGAGTACCATCGCTCGCTGTACCGCTTCTTTCGCAAGCGGCGTGGCGCGGTCCAGGCGGCGGTGGTGCGTGCCCTGCGCTTCGCCAAGTCCGCTCTCTACGCGCTGGTGCTGCTCCCCGGGGCCGTCTGGTCGCACGCCGGGCGCGAGCGCTGGCGAAGCCGTTCGGCGGTGCTCTGGTGGCACTTGCGCGGCTGCCCCGCCGGTGCGGGCCTGGCTCGGGATGGAGGAGACACGGCGTGAACGGACTCGAGGAAGCTCGCCTGGCGGCACTGGTGGATGCCTTCGACGGCGTCTCGTTGCTGGTCGTGGGCGACGTGATGTTGGACGAGTACCTGTGGGGCGACGCGGAGCGCATCAGTCCCGAGGCCCCGGTGCCCGTCGTGCACGTGGCGCGCGAGTCCGAGGCCCTGGGCGGAGCGGGCAACGTGGTGCGCAACGTGGTGGCGCTGGGTGGGCGTTGCCACCTCTGCGCCGTGATCGGCGACGACGGTGTAGGCCGCCGCGTGGCCGACCTGCTCAAGGCCCTGGGCGTGGACCCGGGTGGCCTGGTGGCGCTGGAGGGACGCCCCACCACCCGCAAGACCCGGCTCGTGGCGCGCAACCAACAGCTGCTGCGCTTCGACCGGGAGAACGAGGACGAGGTCTCCGCCGAGGACGCCCGGCGCCTGCTGCGTCAGATCGAATCGACGCTGCCCTTCGTCGACGGCGTGATCTTCGAGGACTACGCCAAGGGCGTCCTCTCCGAGAGCGTGATCCGCGGCGCCATGGATCTGCTCAACGCGGCCGAGGTGCCCATCGCCGTCGATCCCAAGCACAGCCTGGCACCCTATCGCGGCGCCACGCTGGTGAAGCCCAACCTGCGCGAGACGGAGGTGCTCTCGGGAGTGCGCATCCGCAGCCCCGAGGATCTGGCGCGCGCGGTGGCGGCGCTGCGCGAGGAGCTGGGCGAAGCGGACTTCGTCGTAACCCGGGGATCGTCGGGCATGACCGTGTTCGAGGGCGACGCGCCGGGCGTGGACGTGCGCACCGCGGCGCGAGAGGTCTTCGATGTGCAGGGTGCGGGCGATACCACGATTGCGACGCTGGTGCTGGCGCTGCGCGCCGGCGGCTCGCTGCTGGAGGCGGCGGTGATCGCCAACGCGGCGGCCGGCGTGGTGCTGGGCAAGGTGGGGACGGCCACCGCCACGCCCGGAGAGGTGAAGGCACTCCTGCCTGCCGCCATCGAGGCCGCGGAGGCCCAGCGGTGATCTTCAGCATGACCGGGTTCGGACGGGATCGGTTCGAGGTGGAGGGGGCCGCCTTCGACGTCGAAGTGCGCTCGGTGAATCACCGCTACCTGGACGTGCGGGTGCGGCTTCCCCGGCCGCTGGCCGCGTTCGAGGCGGAGCTGCGGACGCGGGTGCAGAGCCGCTTCGACCGCGGCAAGGTGGACCTCTCGGTGCAGATGCCGTCGGCCGGCGGAACCGCACAGGACGTGGAGGTCGATCTCGAGGCGGTGGCGCGCTACCTGGAGGCGGCGGCCACGTTGCGCGAGCGTCACGGGCTCTCCGGCGATCTCGATGTGGATGACGTGCTCGGCCTGCCCGGCGTGGCGCGCCTCGTGGAGCACGAGCTTCCGCGCGAGGCGCTGCGTGAGGCGCTGTTCCGTCACGCCGACGTGGCCCTGGAGCAGGCCGCCGGCATGCGCCGCACCGAAGGCGAAGCTCTGGAGCGCGAGATCCGCGGGCGCCTGGACCGGATCGCGGAGCTGGCCGAGGAGCTGGCGGGACGCGCCGACGACGTGCAGGAGCACGTGCGCGAGCGCCTGGGAAAGCGCGCCGAGGCCCTGGCCCAGGAGACGGGCGTGCGCGACGAGGGCCGCCTGCTCCAGGAGATCGTGCTGGCGGCCGACCGCATGGACATCACCGAGGAGATCGTGCGCCTGCGCAGCCATGTGGACCAGTTCCGCGCCTCGCTGGACGCGGCCGGGCCGGGCCAACCGGTCGGTCGCCGGCTGGACTTCCTGCTCCAGGAGCTGGGCCGCGAGGCCAACACCGTCGGCTCCAAGGGCAGTGATGCGCCCATCGCGCACCGTGTCGTCGAGCTGAAGACCGAGCTGGAGCGCGTGCGCGAGCAGGTTCAGAACGTTGAATGACGGCGCGGCCGATCGCTCCCGCCCGCGACTGCTCAACATCGGCTACGGCAACCTGATCCTGGCCTCGCGCGTGGTCTGCATCGTGTCGCCTCAGTCGGCGCCCATGAAGCGCCTGCGCGAAGAGGCATCGAGCCGGGGCAAGCTGATCGATGCCACCCAGGGCCGCCGCACGCGCTCGATCCTGGTGACCGACAGCGACCACGTGATCCTCTCGGCCCTGAACCCCGAAACCGTGGCGGGACGCCTGACGCCCGAGGGTGCCGAGCCCGAGGACGGCACGCGGTGAGCCGGCGCCGGGGGATCCCCTTCGTGGTCGCCGCGCCGTCGGGCACCGGTAAGACCACCGTGTGCCGTGCGCTGGTGGACGCCGACCCCGAGCTGGTGCACTCCGTCTCCCACACCACCCGGGCCCCCAGGCAGGGCGAAATCGACGGCGTTCATTACCACTTCGTGTCCGAGAAGGCGTTCCGGGGCCTCGAGGAGCAGGACGTCTTCCTGGAGTGGGCGGAGTACGGCGGCAACCTCTACGGGACCTCGTCGCGTGAGCTGGACGCGAGTCTGGCCCGGGGCGTGGACGTCCTGTTGGAGATCGAGGTCCAGGGTGCGGCGCAGATCCGCGCCCGGCGCGACGACGCGCGCCTGATCTTTCTGTTGCCGCCCTCCTGGGAGGAGCTGGAGCGGCGCCTGCGCACGCGCGGCACCGACGCGGACGAGGTCGTCGAGCGGCGTCTCACCATCGCGAGGCGCGAGATCCTGGCGGTGCGCGAGTTCGACTACGCGGTCGTCAACGACGACCTGGAGGAGACCCTCTCCGCCGTCCACGGGGTCCTCGACGCCGAGCGCCGCGGCGACACGGCCGACGCTCGGACGCGCTACGGCCGCGAGGCGGCGCTCGAGCGGCTCGGCCCGGGATTCGACAACCTGCGGTAGGTGCAGCGCTTTTGGGGCGCCTGCTGGCGGCCGGGGCCGGGCCTGCCTATCCTTTCCAAGCGCTTGTTTTCAAAGGAGAATTGGGGAGCGCGTGTTCCGCTTCAACGACATCCTCGACCGCGTCCTGGAATACGACCCCCAGGCCGACGCGGAGCTCTTGCAGCGGGCCTACGTCTTCTCGGCCAAGGTCCACGAGGGGCAGGAACGTCTCTCGGGTGAGCCGTACCTGGTTCATCCCCTGGAGGTGGCCGGGATCCTCACCGAGATGCGCCTCGATGCGGTCTGCGTCGCCGCCGCCCTGCTGCACGACACCCTCGAAGACACCCTCACCACCAGCGAGGAGCTCGACCGCTTGTGCGGCTCCGAGGTGACCTTCCTGGTGGAGGGCCTCACCAAGATCGCGCGCATCGAGTTCAAGTCCACGCGCGAACGCCAGGCCGAGAACTTCCGCAAGATGCTGCTGGCCATGTCCAAGGACATCCGCATCCTGCTCATCAAGCTGGCCGACCGCCTGCACAACATGCGCACCGTCACGTACATGAGCGAAGACGCGGGGCGGCGGGTGGCCCAGGAGACGATGGACATCTACGTGCCCCTGGCCCAGCGCCTGGGCATCCATTGGATGAAGCAGGAGCTCGAGGACCTGGCCTTCCGCACCCTGCGGCCGGCCGTCGTGGAGGAGCTGGAGCGCCAGCTCACCACCAGCCGCAAGGAGCGCGAGGAGTACATCGAGGAGGTGATCGGGATCCTCTCGGCCAAGCTCGGCGACGCGGGCATCGGGGCCGAGGTGTCGGGTCGGGTCAAGGACCTGGCGTCCATTCACAAGAAGATGGAGAGCCAGGGCCTCACCCTGGACCAGATCTACGACGTGATCGCCTTCCGCATGGTCATCGCGGCCCCGAAGAGCAGCGTCTACGAGGCGTTGGGCCTGGTGCACGATCTGTGGCGCCCGGTCCCCGGCCGTTTCAAGGACTACGTCGCCCTGGCCAAGAGCAACGGCTACCAGTCGCTGCACACCACGGTGATCGGTCCCTACGGCGAGCGCATGGAGATGCAGATCCGCACGCGCGAGATGCACGACCAGGCGGAGCTGGGCATCGCGGCCCACTGGAAGTACAAGGAAGGCCGCATCGTCCACGACGAAGAGGACACGCGCCGTTTCGCGTGGCTGCGCCAGCTCCTGGAGTGGCAGCGAGACCTCCAGGATCCCCACGAGTTCCTGGACACGGTCAAGGTCGACCTGTTCCCCGACGACGTGTTCGTGTTCACGCCGGGCGGGGACGTCATCACCCTGCCGCGAGGCGCCACGCCCGTGGACTTTGCCTACGCGATCCACAGCGAGGTGGGCGACCACTGCGGCGGCGCCCGGGTGAACGGACGCATGGTTCCCCTGCGCCACGTGCTCCAGAACGGAGACACCGTGGAGATCATCACCAGCAAGAGCCAGCATCCCCGCAAGGACTGGCTCGAGTTCGCGGTCTCGGGCAAGGCCCGCAGCAAGATCCGGCACTCGATCCGGGGCGCCGAGCAGGCGCGCAGCCGCGAGCTGGGTCGTCAGATCCTGGAGCGCGAGCTGCGCCGCGCGGGTCTCAACCTGACCAAGCTGCTGGGCGACGGCGGCATCGAAGAGGTGGCCCGCAGCGACGCGGCGGGCTCGGTGGAAGAGCTGTTCTCGCGCATCGGCTACGGCCGCTTACCGGCCGCCCAGGTGGTGCGCAAGCTGGATCCGGACGCGGAGGCCGTGCCCGAGCCCAAGCCGAAGCGGCGCAGCTTCTTCCGGCGCGAGCGCGCGCCGTCCGACGGCTCCGGCATCCGGGTCTCGGGCATGGGTGACGTGTTGGTGCGCTTCGCCCGCTGCTGCAACCCGCTTCCGGGGGACGAAGTGATCGGCTTCATCACCCGGGGCCGGGGGGTGAGCGTCCATCTGAAGGACTGCAGCAAGGTCTTCGAACTGGATCCGGAGCGGCGCGTCGACGTGGAGTGGGACACCAAGACCACGGTTCCGCGTCGCATCAAGGTGCGGGTGCATTCGCTGGACAAGCCGGGTCTGCTGGCCAGCGTGACCAACACCATCTCGGAGGCGGGCATCAACATCGAGGGCGCGCGGGTCAGCACCACGCAGGACCAGAAGGCGCTGCAGTCTTTCGACCTGACCGTCTCCGACGTGGAGACGCTCAACGCGGTGATGAAGAAGCTCGAGCGGATCCGGGGCGTGCTCTCCGTCGAGCGGCTTCGCTCGTGAGCCTCCCCCTCACCGTCTGCATCATCGCCTGCAACGAGGAGTGGGATCTGCCCCGCTGCCTGAAGTCGGTGGCGTTCGCCGATGACGTGGTCGTGGTGGTGGATGAGCGCAGCTCCGACCGCACCGAGGCGATCGCCCGTGAGGCGGGCGCCCGGGTCTTCACACAAGCCTACGTCGGGAACATCGAGCAGAAGAACTTCGCGCTGGACCAGGGGCGCTGCGACTGGGTGCTGGCGGTGGATGCCGACGAGGCGGTGAGCTCCGGGCTGCGCGACGCCATCTGCGCGGCGCTGGCGCAGGGCGACGCCGCCGACGGCTATGAGCTGGACCGGCTGACCTTCCACCTGGGCCGCTGGATCCGCCACGGGGACTTCCACCCCGACTGGCAGCTGCGGCTGTTCCGCCGCGAAGGCGGCCGCTGGGTGGGGACGAATCCGCACGGCCGGGTGCGCGTGGAGGGGCGGGTGGAACGCCTGCCCGGCGAGCTCGAGCACTACAGCTACCGGGACCTGGCGGACCAGGTGGCGCGCATCCAGGACTTCAGCCGCATCCAGGCGCGGGCCCTGCATGCCGAGGGCCGGCGGGCGCGGGTGTCCGACTGGCTGCTGCGGCCGCCGGCGCGCTTCCTGCGCGGCTACTTGCTGAAGGCGGGCTTTCGCGACGGCTTCCCGGGCTTCGCCATCGCCGCCGCGACGGCATTCCACGTGTTCTTGAAGTACGCGACGTTGTGGGAGCTGGAGCGACGCGGCGACACGGGTGTGCCGGCGTCGGGGAAGGCCGCTCGGGTGCAGCCCGTCGATCCCGCGGCGTGAAGATCCTCCAGATCACCAGCGACTGGAAGTGGACCGGGCCCGCCGAGCCCATGCTGCAGCTGGCCCTCGGGCTCCGCGAACGCGGCCACGAGCTGGCGCTGGCCTGTCCCGAGACGCCGCGGCCCCGCGCCGGCGTGGCGGAGCACGCCCGCTCGTCGGGTTTCCCGCCATCGCTCGTGTTGGAGCCGGCCCGGGGCTTCCATCCCTGGCGCGACCGTCGCGATGGGCGCCGCCTGGTGCGCTACCTGGCCGAGCAGCGCTTCGACGTGGTGCACGCCTGGCACTCCCGGGACCACGCCCTGGCGCTGTTGGCGCGACGCGGCAGCGGCGCGCGCCTGGTGCGCACGCTGTCCCACTCCGAGCCGATCGCGGACCGGCCCTGGAACCGCTGGCTCTTCGGTCCGGGGACCGACGGCCTGTGGTGCGTCTCGCCGGGACTGGCACAGCGCAACGCGGCGCTGCGTGGCGGCCGGCCGCTGGCCGGCGGCTTCGGCGCCGTGGATCTGGCGCGCTTCCGGCCCGCGCCCCCGGATCGTGGGCATCGTGGCGCGGATGCAGCCTCGGCGTCGTTTCGATCTGCTGCTGGACGCCGCCGAGCGGCTCTTCGCCCGCGACCCGCGTGCGCGCCTGCTGGTGGTGGGCCGCGGCACTCACCGCGAGGCGGTGGCCGAGGCCCCGGCGCGGCGCCGCGGGCTGGGAGATCGCGTGGTATTCGCCGGCTACCGAGGGGACGACTACTTGGAGACGATCCGAGCGATCGACGTGTTCACCCTGCTGGTACCCGGCACCGATGGAACGTGCCGTGCGGTGCTCGAGGCCGCCGCGTGTGCGATCCCCGCGGTGGTGACGCGCCGCGGAGCATTGCCGGAGATCGTGGCGGACGGGGAGACGGGCTTCGTGGTCGAAGAGGACCCGGACGCGCTGGCCGCCGCCTGGGAGCGCTTGTTGCACGACGACGCCCGCCGCGCGCTGGGCGAGGCTGCCGCGCGGAGGGCGCGCACGCTCTTCGC
>JAFDET010000332.1 GCA_019310195.1 Deltaproteobacteria bacterium | reverse complement strand
CATCATCTTCGAGCGCTTCCTCAACCCCGAGCGCATCTCCATGCCGGATATCGACGTGGATTTCTGCATGCGCGGTCGCGACCAGGTGATCCAGTACGTTCGCGACAAGTACGACGACGCGGAGCGGGGCGACGAGGGTCGCCGGGTCGCCCAGATCATCACCTTCGGGAAGCTGCAAGCCCGGGCCGCGATCCGCGACGTGGGGCGCGTGCTCGGCATGCCGTACGGCGACGTGGACCGGATCGCCAAGCTGGTGCCCGAGACCTTGGGCATCACGCTGTCCGAGGCCATCGAACAGTCGCCGGACCTGCGCGCCCGGCGCGACAACGACGGGCAGGTGCTCAAGCTCCTGGACGTGGCCCAGCGCCTGGAAGGGCTCACGCGTCACGCGTCGACCCACGCCGCCGGCGTGGTGATCGGAAACCGGCCGCTCATCGACGTGGTGCCGCTCTACAAGGACCCGCGCTCCGGCGACGTCCTCACGCAGATCGACTGGAAGGCGGTCGAGAAGATCGGGCTGATCAAGTTCGACTTCCTGGGCCTGAAGACCCTGACGGTGATCGACGATGCCGAGCGCCGGATTCGTGCGCAGCAGCCGGGCTTCTCGGTGGAGCAGGCGCCGCTCGACGACGAGACCACCTACGCACTGCTGGGCCGCGGCGACACGGTCGGTGTGTTCCAGATCGAGTCCGCCGGCATGACCGAGCTGACGGTGAAGCTGCGCCCCACCGAGTTCAAGGAGCTGATCGCCATCGTGGCGCTCTACCGACCGGGCCCGCTCAACTCCGGCATGGTGGAGGATTACATCAGCCGCAAGCACGGCCTCACCAAGGTCGAGTACCTGCACCCGGAGATCGAGGAGCTGACCCGCTCGACCCTGGGCGTAATCGTCTACCAGGACCAGGTGCTCCAGATCGCCAACCAGATGGCGGGCTACAGCCTGGGAGAGGCCGACCTCCTGCGCCGGGCCATGGGCAAGAAGGTCCCGGAGGAGATGGAGAAGCAGCGAGATCGCTTCGTCTCCGGGGCCACGGAGCGGGGCGTGGACCAGGCCACGTCCACCAAGGTCTTCAACCTGATGGCCGAATTCGCGGCCTACGGCTTCCCGAAGGCCCACTCCACGGCCTACGCGCTGATCACCTACCAGACGGCCTACCTCAAGGCGAACCATCCGCGCGAGTTCCTGGCGGCGCTGATGACCGTCGAGAGCGGCAACAACGACAAGCTCGCGCGCATCATCGCCCACTCCCGCGAGAAGGAGCTCGAGATCCTGCCGCCGGACGTGAACGCGTCCTCGCGAGACTTCACCGTGGTGGAGGAGGGCATCCGCTTCGGTCTGGCCGGGGTCAAGAACGTGGGCAGCGGCGCCATCGACGCGATTCTGCAGGCGCGGGAGGAGGACGGCCCGTTTGCCAGCCTCTTCGACTTCGCCTCGCGCGTGGATGCGCGCCGGGTGAACCGGCGCGTGGTGGAGAGTCTGGTCAAGTGCGGGTCCTTCGACTCGATTCACGAGGAGCGCTCCCGGGTGTGGGCGGCCCTGGATCGCGCCCTGGAGTCGGGCGCCGCGGCGCAGCGCGACCGCGAGATCGGCCAGGAGAACCTCTTCAGCGGGGCCGGCGCGGCGGCCGTTCCCGAGCCGGAGCTGCCCGAGGCCGCGCCCTGGGTGGACCGCGAGCGCCTCGCCTCCGAGAAGGAGGTGCTGGGCTTCTACGTCACCGGTCATCCGCTGGCGGCGGTCGCCGCCGAGCTGCGCGCCTACGCCGACGTCACCGCCGGCGACGTGGAGGGTCGCGAGGGTCGCGAGGTGCGCGCGGGCGGGCTCCTCACCGGGCTGCGCGAGACGCGCACCCGGCGCGGCGCGCTGATGGCCTTCGGAACCCTCGAGGACCTGGAGGGGAGCTTCGACCTGGTGATCTTCAACGAGCCCTACGAGCGGCTGCGCGAGATGCTCAAGAAGGCGAAGGACGACGAGCACCCGGAGCCGCTGCTGATCACGGGCACCCTGGAGGCCGGCGACACGCCGAAGATCCTGGTGCGCGACGGCATGCAGCTGACCCACGCCCGCGAGCATCTGGCCTCGAAGCTGGAGCTCGAGGTGGTGGCGGGCGAGCTCTCCCGGGACCGCCTGCAGGCGCTGCGGCGCGTGCTGGAGGCCCATCGCGGCGACTGCGCCGTGCTGGTGCACCTGATGATCCCCGGCGAGAGCCAGACGGTGCTGGCGCTCTCCGACAAGCTCGGCGTCGAGGCCACCGACGCCCTGGTCGAAGAAGTCAACGCCCTCTTCGCCCGCCCCGTCGCCCGCATCACACTCTAGAGGCGGCCGGCCGGCGAGGGTTTGCAGCTCCACGCTGGGAGCCGGGACGGGGTGGGGGCCCCGTGCTCAAACAGTCCTCGCCGGAGGAGTCGCGGAGACTGCTTCGGATCACCGCCGCCCGGCTGCGGAACTGCGCGCGGGATCCCCACGCACCACCCCGGCGAACGAGCTCAGGCGAGCCGCGAAGAGACAGGACCGTAGCCCCACCCGAAGCCGGGAAGCTGCGGAAGCTTGCGGCCCGCAAGCCCGAGCCGACGGAGATCCCCGTAGCACTGTGGTTCATCGAGGGCGCGCAGTGAGCCGAAGGCGAGCGTAGGGGCTCGGCCGCCTAAGGCTCGGCCGCCTAAGAATTGACGTGCACGTCCCGCTGCGGGTACGGCACCTCGACTCCCGCGGCCAGGAAGCGGCGCTCGATGTCCGTCCAGAGCGCGGTCTGGACGCCGAAGCCCTCCTCGAAGCGCGGGATCCAGGCGCGCAGCTCGAAGGAGAGGGCGCCGTCGTCGTAGCCGCAGAAGCGCACCAGCGGCCCGGGATCCTTGAGCACCGTCTCGTTGGCGTCCGCCACGTCGCGCAGGATCTGGAGCACCTGCTCGGGGTCGCTGCCCCGCGCCAGCGTGAGCGGCAGGATTACCCGCCTGCGCCGGTCCGAGAGCGTCCAGTTGACCACGTTGTCGGAGATGAGGGTGCCGTTGGGCACGATCACCTCGGCGCCGTCGAAGCTGCGCACGGTGCTGGAGCGCGGCCCGATGCGACGCACCTCACCCATCAAGCCCTGGACCTCGATGGTGTCGCCCACCTGAATGGGGCGCTCGAAGAGCAGGATCAGGCCGGAGACGAAGTTGTTGACGATATTCTGGAGGCCGAAGCCGATACCCACGCCGAAGGCGCCCGCCAGCAGGGTGACGCGCGAGAGGTCCACGCCCGCCGCGCCCAGGGCCAGCAGGAGCCCGAAGATCAGGATCG
>JAFDET010000331.1 GCA_019310195.1 Deltaproteobacteria bacterium | reverse complement strand
TGGCACCGGCGCCTGGCCGAGCGCCAGGCGGCGGGCGACCACCTGCCGGAGGCCCCCCGCGACCCCGAGTCCGCGGCGGCCGGCGCCCAGCTGGGACGGATGGTCCAGGAGGCCCTGGCCGAGCTGCCCGAGCCCCTGCGGCTGGCGCTGGTGCTGTGCGACATCGAGGGGCTCGGCTACGGAGAGATCGCGGCCGCCCTGGGCGTGCCGGTGGGCACGGTGAAGTCGCGCATCCATCGCGCGCGGGGCCTGCTGCGGGAGCGGCTGCGGCCGGTCCTGCAGCGCGGGGAGGTGCCGTGAGCTGCCCCCGCACCCGCAAGCGCCTGAACCCCTACCTGGAGGGCGACCTGGGCGACGCCGAGCGGGCCCGGATCCGCGCCCACCTGGAGGCCTGCAGCGGCTGCGCGGCAGAGCTGGATGCCCTCCAGCGCACGGTGAAGCTGCTGGGCGAGCTTCCCGACGTAGAGCCTCCGCCGCACCTGGCGCAGCGCATCATCGCGCGGCTGCGCGACGGCGAGGGCGAGCCCGGTCGATTCGACTGGCTGCTGGGGCCGCTCGGCCGCCTGTCGGACCTGCGCGCCGGGATGGCGGCGCTGGCCCTGGCACTGCTGGCCGTGGCCGTGCTGCGGGGTGGCGGCCCGGACCCGGGTGAGCGCGCCGACGCCCTGCGGGCCGCGCTGCGCGAAGCGCCGGCTGCAGCGCCGGACCTGGAGCTGGGCCCGAGCCTGGGAGCCGCCGCCGCTCCCGCGAGCGCGGCGCCAGATGCCGACGCCGTGCTCGATCAGGCCCGCCGGGACCCCATGGCCGCATTGGGGGCACTGCGGGACCTGCCGCCCTCCGGCCGCGAGGCCTTCATCGCCGCCCTGATCCAACGTGCCCGGGAGCGCGGCGAAGCCGCCCGTCTGGCCTCGGCACTGCGCGGCGTAGGCGATGACGCAGGGGCCCTCGCCGCGCGGCTCGATCCCGGCCCCGAGTCGTCCGCCAGCGACGGCTTCTGATACCCTCAGCCGCTCCCTGGCGGGGCGGCGGAGGAGGCTCTTTGCGGCGAGCGAGCGGATGGCTGGCAGGCCTGGCCCTGCTGGTAGCGGCCGTCCCGGTGCGCGCCGAAGTGGTGGAGCTCTTCCCCGGCGGAAGCGACCACTTCGGCATGCGCAACGTCTTCGCGCCCCTCGGCTCCATCTTCATGGGCCCGGGCCACTGGTACGGCGAACGCAAGATCGAGGTGACCACCACGCCGCCCGACGCCATGGTGGATCTCTTCTACGTGCGGGCCGGCTTCCAGAAGCGCTTCGAGCAGGCCGACGCACCGGTGACCGTGCTGCTCCCCAAGCGCATCAATGCCAATCCAAAGGATGTGGTGGTGGTGCGCGCGTTTGCCGAGGGATACCGGGTCGTCGAGACCACGGTGAAGGTGAAGTCGCGCACCAACGAGGTGCACCTGGAGATGGCGCCGCTGCCCAACCTGTTGGAGGCCGTGGCGCACACCTACCTGGCCGGGCGCTCCGCGCTGACGTTCTACACCAAGGAGGCGCTGACCCTGCGGCTGCAGGACCGCAAGGACGGTTTCTCGGCGGCGCTGAACGAGACCGCCAAGGCCGAAGGGCTGGGCGAAGCCCTCGAAGAGCTGCGCAGCCCGCTGGTCACCCGGGTCGCTGCCCGCCAGCTCGGCGAGGACCTGGTGATCCAGGTGACGCTCGGGGCGGGGGCCGACGGTGGCAAGCCCGAGCTGCGCTCGCGCCAGGGCCGGGATCCGATCCGCGACCTGCACCTGTACACCGTGGACATCGTGGCCCCCGGAGCCAACACCGAGGGCATCCAGCAGGCCAAGGATGCGCTGGCGCGGATTCGGACCGCCGACGTCTCGGGCTGTGCGGCGCGCTTCGACGACGGGCTGCGCGAGGCCGTGGGCATCGCGTCGCTCTCGCGCGCGCTCACTCCCAAGGGAAGCTTCATCGATCCCTACCTACGCGCGGCCATGCGCCGGCTGGGCGAGGTCTCCCCGGGCGGTACGGTCACCCTGGTAGACGGCACCCGCTACGACACGCGGGTTCCCCTGCAGCTGGCGGCGGCCCACAACGACGCGGCCAATGCAAAGGGCTACCTGGCGCTGCTGCGCCGCTTCGTCGCACTGCTGGAGCCCGCGAATCAGCGCAGCGACGTCCTCCGCGGCCTGCTGGCCCCCGAGATGACGCGCAGCGATTTCGCCGCCGCCATCTCCGGCGCCGAGTCCGCCGAGAGGACTTGCAATCCTTAGGCGGACGAGCCCCAATCCTTGCGGGGGCCCGCACTACGCTCACCTTCGGCTCGCTGCGCGCCCTCGTCGAACTCCAGCGTCCAAGCGTACTTGAGTGCCTCGGGCTTGCGGGCCACAGGCACCGAAGTGTCCCACCCCGAGAAGGGCTGCGATCCTCGTTAACCCCGGTACATGGTGTGTTGGGCGCCGTATACGCGTAGCCTCGGCCGGTGTCGGAACTGCTCGATCTGCCGCGGGAGCGGCTGGCGCGCTTCGGGGCCGAGGCGCTGTCGGACGCGGAGCTGGTCGCCCTGGTGTTGCGCACCGGGGGGCCGGCCGGCGACGCGCTGCAGACGGCCCGCACGCTCCTCGGTCGCGACGCCGGGCTGCGCGGCCTGGCCCGAGCCGCCGAGCGAGAGCTGCGCGACGCGCCCGGGGTGGGCCCGGCCAAGTCGGCCAGCCTGGTGGCCTCCCTGGAGATCGGCCGGCGCGTAGCCAGCCGGACGCTGGATCCGGGCGAGCCCCTGCGCGGCCCCGCGGACCTCTACCACCACTTCCGCGCCCGGCTTCGCGACGCCCGCACGGAGCAGTTCCTGGTCGTGCTCCTGGACGGCCGCCACCGCGTCATGCGCACCGAGCCCGTGTCCCGGGGCACGCTCACAGCCAGCCTGGTCCACCCCCGCGAGGTGTTCCGCCCCGCAATCCGCGAGGCCGCGGCCGCCGTGGCGCTGGTCCACAACCACCCCAGCGGCGACCCGACCCCCAGCCGCGAGGACCGCGAGATCACCGCCCGGCTGGCCCGGGCGGGAGATCTACTGGGGATTCGGGTTCTGGACCACGTGGTGGTGGCGGAGGGCGGCTACCACAGCCTCCGGGAGGACGGCGACCTGTCCGGGGAAGCGCTGGGGGGTGCGCCGGCCCGGGCGCCGAGACGCCGCGCTGGCAAGGCGCGCGACTGAGCCATAGCCGTAGCTACGGCGCAAGGAGCGCAACGCAGCCAGCGCGGATGGGTCGGCGTTCGGACCGTGTGGCCCATCTTGGTTCAGGCTCCTAGCTGCCGGCGGCGAGCCAGGCGCCTTCAGGAGATCCCGCCGGGGGCCGATGAGCGAGGTGGGAGGACGTCATGGGCCAGGCAAACCGCCGCGCCGCCGCGCAGAAGGAACGCGAGGTGCACATCGAGCAGCGGCGCACCGCGCGCACGGCGTTGGAGATCCGCGTCGACTACTCGACCGTCGACGCCCTCTTCTGCGACTTCACGCGCAACATCAACGAGGGCGGACTCTTCATCGAGACCCCCGATCCCTGCCCCGTGGACACGATGGTCAAGCTGCAGTTCCGGCTGCCGGGAGTCGACGACGCGATCCGCACGCGCGGACGCGTGGTGTGGGTCGACCGGGGCGACCCGACCGGCATGGGCATCGAGTTCGAAGACCTCGACGCCGCGGCGCGCGCCCGCATCAACCACGCCGTCCGCGGCCTGAGGAACAATCCTTAGGCGGCCGAGCCCCTACGCTCGCCTGCGGCTCGCTGCGCGCCCTCGTCCGACACCGGAGCTTGCGCGTGCTGAGTTGCCTCGGGCTTGCGGGCCACAGGCTCGCTCGTTTCAGCATTCCAGGTAGGGCCTCGCTCCTCCCTCGGCGCGGGCCAGGAGGCAGGAACTAGGCCCTACATCGAGGCCACTGC
>JAFDET010000330.1 GCA_019310195.1 Deltaproteobacteria bacterium | reverse complement strand
GTCGCCCTCGCATCGGCTCGCATCCCCTTCGTCCCAGCGGCTCTCCATACTTCCTCCGGGCGCGTAGGGTAGCCCGCGAGCGCCCCCGTAAGGCTTCAGATGGCGCCCTGGCAGACCGATGGTTGTTCTGCCGCGGTGCGCCCGAGCCCCGCGGGAATGGGCCTGTATGAGCACGTTGCGGACCGGCAAGAGAATCGGCAACTACCGGATCGCCGAGCAGATCGGCGGCGGCGCCATGGGTCGCGTCTGGCGCGGGGTGGACGAGGCGCTGAGCCGTCCGGTTGCCGTCAAGATGCTGCGCAACGAGCTCTCGGACCACCCCGAGCTCATCGAGCGCTTCCGGATCGAGGCACGGATCCTGGCGCGGCTCTCCCATCCCAACATCGCCATGGTCTACTCGCTGGTCGAGGACGCGGACGACCTCTACCTGGTGATGGAGTACGTGAAGGGCGAGACCCTCGACTCCTACCTGGACCGGCACGGGCGGCTCGACCTGAACCCGTGCTTCGCGCTCTTCCACCAGGCCCTCGACGGCATCCAGCACGCCCACGAGGGGGGCGTGGTGCACCGGGACATCAAGTCGTCGAATCTGATGCTCGACCCCACCGGGCAGGTCAAGTGGATCGACTTCGGCATCGCCCTGGTGCAGGGCCGCGAGCGCATGACCCGCGAGGGCGGGCTGATGGGAACCCCCGAGTACATGGCCCCGGAGCAGGTGCGCGGCGAGGCGGGAACCGTCCGTTCCGACGTCTACTCCCTGGGCATCGTGCTCTACCAGATGCTGACGGGGCAACGGCCGTTCTCCGGCAAGGGCGAGTTCGACGTGATGCGCGCTCACATCGAGACGCTGCCGCCGCGTCCGCGCGAGCAGGGCGCCGCGATCGACGCATCCCTGGAGTCGGTGCTGCTCCAGTCCCTGGCCAAGGACCCGCAGGAGCGCTTCCCCAGCGTCGCGGCGTTCCAGGAGGCGTTGATCGAGGCCGGCGCGCCCGAGCCGTCCAGCGGTGGGGCCAGCGCCGCGGCGTCGGCGGCGAGCGAGATCACGCTCTTCGACGTGCGACCGCCCGAGTCCGCTTCCGGCGCGACCGCAATGGCGCCCACACGGCCGGACTTCGGCGGCCTCGACGAAGAGCTTCCCTGCGCCACGATCCGGGATGCGGATGCCCTCGAGGCGCAGCCGACCCCGCAGATCGGGAGAAGCCGCTCGCGGGGGCTCGGTCTGCTCACCGCCGCTCTCCTCCTGGCCGGCATTGCGGCTACAATCCACTGGTTCGCTTCGTCCGATCGAACCACGGAGACCCCTGTGGCAGCGGAAACCAACCCGGCGCCGGCAGACGAGCCGAACCTCTCCTTCGAAGCGCCGGTGGATCGCGCAGAGGCGGACGCAGCCGAGCAGCCGACCGATGCCGCAGCCCCGATCGCGCGGCCGCAAGGCACCTCCAACGCTCCCAAGGCCAAGGGCTGGGAGATCCTGCGCTGATGCGAAGGACCCTGGCGCTGGTGCTGTGCTTGATGCTCAGCGGCTGCGCCTCCAACCAGCTGGTCGGCAGGATGCGCCGGGCGTCGCGCGATCCGGGACAGAAGCTCCTGGACCTCCCCGACAAGGTGGAGAAGCACTACGCGTGCAAGGAGCGCGTGCTGCCCTGGTTCAAGCTCGAGCGAAACGAGATCAACCCAAAGCGCGTGGAGCCGGGGACCCAGCTCAACCACCGCATCGAGTATGCGCTGTGCCCGAAGAGCCCCACGGCCGTCGTGACCGGCACGCTGACCACCCGGGTGCGCTTCAAGGGCCAGGTCGTGCTGCTGGACGAGATCCCCGACTTCGAGCTCAAGCCGGGCCGCTGGCGGGTGGATGCCTTCGTGCGCCTCCCGGAGAACGCCGAGCCCGGCGTCTACGCCCTCGAGATCCACTTCGAGCAGGGCAACGTCCGCATCAACCAGAGCCTCACCTTCGGCGTCGACGGCTGAGCCGGATTCGGACTCAGTAGACCCCGGGAATGATCCGCCAGCGGACGCGCGCCTTGTAGCGGCCCCAGTCGGCGCCGTACTTTTGGGAGCACCAGCGATCGTCGCGCCGCTCGCGGGTGAGCAGCAGCAGGGCGAACCACGCCGGGTAGAAGTACGGGATGAAGGAGCCGAAGCCGGTGAGCAGGCCCCAGGACAGGGCGATCATCCAGTCGCCCAGGTAGTTCATGTGACGGGCCAGGCCCCAGTAGCCCGAGACCAGCAGGCGCGTGCCGCGCTGGGTCTCCAGCGACTCGGCGGGCTTGCCCCAGATGCGGCAGTTGTCGGGGTCGCGCTTGAAGCGATGCTTCTGGCGGTTGGCGCCGACGAAGATGGCGTAGCCCACCCCGTTGAAGGCCACGACGCCGCCCACCCAGAGCGGCGAGGCGTCGCGGAAGTGGTCGATCAGATAGAACGCCTGCAGGCAGTAGGTCATGGGCACCAGCACCAGGTCTCCGAAGACCAGCATCCAGCCGAAGCGCTCCTGCTGGATGTCGATGGTCTGGAGCAGCAGCGCCTCGTTCCAGAAGTTGTTGGCTACGTAAACCACCTGCAGGACGATCACCGCCCACATGGCCAGCGAGACCTCGCCGTACTGCTGGTACTGGGCGGCGGCCATGCCGAAGTCGAGGACCAGCCAGCCGATCAGGCCCGGGCGGCACTCGCAGAAGAACTTCCAGTCGAACCCCGTGACCGGCGGGGTGCGGGGATTCAGGGCAGTGCCGTAGAAGTACTCGCGAACGAAGCTGCCGCTGCGCTTGGAAGGGCCGCCGGGCCGGTGAATCCCCCACCACCAGAGGAACAGGGCCAGCGAGAAGGAGAAGATCGTGGCTGCGCTGAGCAGCGCGCCGAACTGGGCGTGCAGCCAGGCCAGGGGCAGCCGGCCCGCCCGGTAGCCCAGCAGGACGGCGCCCAGACTCACGGCCATCGCCAGCGCTCCGTTGATTCGATAGGAGAGCCGCGAGCCGTCGGGGAGCGGCGTGCCCTGCACGATCCGCGCGGGAAGCAGCCGCTCCAGGGCGGCCTGAAAGGCGAACCAGCCCACGCACACGAGGAAGGCTGTGCCGCTCGGCACGACGGCTGCGAAGAAGCCGCTCCAATCGGAGCCGGAGCGGGGCAAGAGACTCGCCCCGTTGAACGCGATTCCGAAGTAGAGGTAGTAGACGATCGCCGTCATCACGACGATGTTGATCTGGGCGACGGGAACGCGGCGCTTGGGCATCGGTTGCCGCGACGGTACGCACTCGTGTAAAGACTTGCCATCGGCTGCTGCCGGCCCACC
>JAFDET010000329.1 GCA_019310195.1 Deltaproteobacteria bacterium | reverse complement strand
GTGCGCAGCCCCTCCACGAACGAGGTCTCGGCCTGGCGCTGGGCACGGCCCTCCAGGTGGCTCCGGATGCGCGGCCCCATCTGCTCCAGGGCGGCGTCCCCCAGGCGCTCCTGGTTCTCCTCGTAGAACTTGGCGATCTCCTCGTCGGACACCGAGACCGCGGTCCGCTGCTGCTCGAGGAGCGCTTCGACCTCCACGCCCTGCGCGGCGGCCGCGGCTGCCACCAGGCGGTCGTCGATCAGCTGGCGCAGGCGCTCTTCGCGGAACTCGTGGGCGGCGGAGGCGCTCTTGCCCTTCAGCTGCTCTTCCAGGAGCTGGTCCTTGATCCACGCATCCAGCTCCGCCAAGGTGATCGGTTCACCGTCCAGCGTCGCGACGGCCGGAGAGTCCGGGTCGATCGCGCCGGCCTGGCCATTCGTCTGCGGCGCGGAGCAGCCACTCGCGATGAGCAGTGCGGACAGGAACACTCGAAGCGAAACGGGCATGCTGGGTCTCCGTTGCAGGCAATGGCGGCCGGGTCGTGCCGCGAAGGGGCGGAGTATAGGTGGGTGAGCACAGGGGCGCCGCTGGGGTTGCCGTGGGCCGTGGCGCCTCGCTGCGCGATGCCGCGGGGGGCGTGGCGCTGCATCTGGAGGCGTTGCGCATGCTCTGGCGCGAGCGCGCGCTCTGGGCTCTGGCTGCGGTTCCGGCGCTGATCGGCGTTGCCGCCGTCGCCGCCGCGGTGAGCCTGCTGGTGTACTTCGGCGCAGACCTGTGGGGCCTGGCGACGAGCTGGATACCCAGCCTGAGCGCGTCCGCCTGGTACCAGTGGGCGTGGATCGGGCCGGTGCGCGCGTTGCTCATGCTGTTGGGGGTGATGGTCCTGCTGGCGTTCTCCGGCCTGGCGGTTCTGGTGGCGTGGCTCGCAGCGGGCGTGGTGGCCGCTCCCTTCCTGGACGTGCTGTCGCGCCGTGTCGAGGCTCTCGTCACCGGGGAGGTCCTGGACCGTTCGGACCCCGGTCTTGCCGGTGTCCTGCGCGAAGCCGGCCGCGCCGTGCTGCAGGAGCTGCGGCGCCTGGCCTTCTTCCTCTCGGTTCAGGCGCTGATCCTGCTGCTGGCCCTGCTGATCCCGGGTGGTCAGCTGCTGGCGGCCCCGGCCATGCTGGCGTTCACGGTTCTCTTCCTGCCGCTCGACTACGCCAGCTACGCGCTGGACCGGAGGCGCGTGGATTTTTCGGCCCGGCGACGCTGGGTCCTGGCCCATCGAGCACCCATGGTCGGCTTCGGCGTTGCGGCGTTCGCCACCTTCGCCATTCCGGGCCTGAACTTCCTCGCCATGCCGGTTCTGGTGGTTTCCGGAACGCTGCTGGCGCTGCGCACGCCCTTGGCCGAGGAGTCGGGAAGCGCCTAGATCTCGAGAAGCTCGCGCAGGAATTCCCACATGCGCTTCAGGGCCTGCCCGGGCAGGTCCGAGTGCCCGCAGTCGAACCACGCCACCTGCATCGGATCGCCGGCTGCCGCATGAAGGGCCTCGGCCGCGCTGCGCGGGATGCGCTCGTCGCGGGTGGCGTTGACGAAGAGCAGCGGCCGCGGGGCGATGCGGGCCACGTGATTCAGGGGGTCGCTCTGCGCGGGGCCGAAGCCGCCGCCGCCCAGGGCCAGGGCCGCGCCGCGGGGACGCGGGTCGGTCCCCAGAAACGGAACTCCCAGGATCGTGCCCAGGCTGAAGGCGGCGTAGGCGACCCGGCCGGCGTCGATCTGGGGCAGAGCGGCAGCCGCGTCCAAGGCGCGCTGCAGGTCGATCACCGCCTGGCGTGCGAAGTCGGCCTCGAGGGTGCCGGCACTCGCCGAGTCCGGATGCCCGGTCAGGGCCGCCAGCACGCGCTCGCTGAGCTTTTCGCTGCGGCGCTCGCCGTGGAGGGGAAAGTCGATGGCCAGCACGGCCGCTCCGCCCCGGGCCCAGGGGCCCGCGCTGGTGTCGATGTACGGGGCCTCCTTCGAGCCGCCCGCACCGTGCTGCAGGAGCACCAGGGGGAAGGGGCCGTCGCCGTCGGGCGGCAGCAGCAGGCGTCCGGGCACACGATCGCCGCGGCTGCTGAACTCCAAGCGCTGCGCGCGCAGGTCCGGATAGGCCTCGGGCGGCGGGGCCGGCCACACGCCCAGCCCCAGGCTCTCCCCGGTTGGCGCGACGAAGGTCGCGTCGTCACTCATGGGCGTGGAGTCTATCGCGCCAGGAGCAGCTTTCGCGCGCGGTACAAGTTGGACTTCACCGCGTCCTCGGTCTTGTGGAGGTCGTGCGCGATGTCTTCGATGGAGCGGTGCTGAAGGTGGTGTAACTCCACCAACTGGCGCTGCTCCGGGCTCAGCCGCTCGCGCATGGCTCCCGCCAGGTGGTCCAGGCGCTCGCGGTACTCATAAGCGGCCAGCGGGTTCCCCGAGGAGTCGCCCATGCCCCACTCGGAGCCTTCCGCGTCGGGGTCGGGCAGCGGAACCATCGGGTGGCGCTTGCGCTTGAAGCGCGCCGCGAGGGTGCGCCGGGTGAGCCCGAAGACCCAAGCGGCGAAGGGAGCCTCGCCGCGGAAGCTGTCGATCGACGAGAAGACGTTGATGAAGACTTCCTGAGTGGTCTCTTCGGTGTCCGCGCGGTTGCTCAGGCGCCGGTCCAGGAAGCGGTAGATCCGCCGGAAATAGCGCTCGTACAACAACTGGAAGGCCGCTTGATCGCCGCAGCGCACGCGCTGCACAAGGGCCTCATCCGCTACCACATCGCATTCCCCACCGGGCAACACCGCCGGGGCTTCTACAGCAACCATTGCGCTTCCCTTCTTCCCAAGTCCAACCACTCGCTGCCCTCAGGGCAGGGCACCCCTGATGTGGGAGTGGCCCCCCGATCAAGGGAGGTGACGAAAAATGTCACCGGGTGCCGAAAAAAGTCGCCGGATGGCGAAAAAGGGCACTTTGCTCCCCCCGCGGGGAGGCGTCAGGCGCTGCGGGAGTTGGGGGACAGGTCTGCGTCGCGCAGGCCGCTGCGGAAGATCGAGAGGCGAGGGCGGGGTGCGGCCACGGCGGGCTCGCCGGGCTGCTCCGCCAGGGACTCCAGCAGGGCCTGGGCCGGTGCGGCGCCCACGGCAGCGAAGCGCACGCGAGCCAGCTCTACGGCGTCTCCCAGCGCGGCTGCCGCGGCGCGGGCGGCCGGCGGGAACTCCGGCGCCAGCAGCAGCACGTCCACGCCGGCGTCGGCGCGCAGGCCGAGCTCGGGCGCCAGCTGGCGCCACTCGGCCAGTCGGGCTGCCAGGGCGTTGCGCTCGGCCAGGCC
>JAFDET010000328.1 GCA_019310195.1 Deltaproteobacteria bacterium | reverse complement strand
TCCCGCGCACCGTCGCGCCGGTTGATGAGCGGCATCTCCACCAGGGCCCAGAGGCCCAACCCGCCGAAGAGCACCAGGGAGCGGTTGTCGCCGTTGGAGAGCAGGTGGGCCAGCGCCCAGACAGCGAGCCCCGTGAGCTGGGGATGGCGAAGGAGTCGTTTCACGTTGCTGGGCTGAGCGGACGCGACGAACAGGTAGAGCGCCAGCAGGACCAGCGGCATCGCCACGGCACTTCCCCAGGCCGGCGCCTCGTACACGGCGACTGGCGTCGTCGACCGCCAGCCCACGACGATCAGGACGAGTGAGATCACGAGCAGCAATGAGATGACCCCCCGGAAGGGATCGGCGCCCAGAGCGCCGATCAGCTTCTGACGCAGCGGCGCCCCGGCGCTCTTCTGCAGGTGAGCGATCCACCACAACGCTAGACCGAGAACCAGCAACTCCATCGGTCACCTCCGGTCGACGAGATCCCGGGAGCGTATCACGATCGACCGCCCACCAGCGCCAGGGCGAAGCCGTCGTGGCCCTTGCTGCCCACGGTCTGGATCGCGGTGGCGCTCACCCGGGGCTCGTCGGCCATTCGCTGGTTCAGGCGCCGGATCCCCAGGGCGCTGGGATCGTCGGTGGTCGGATCGGCCACGGCGCCGCGGCGCACCACGTTGTCGATCAGGATCAGGCTGCCCGGCCGCGAGAGCCGCAGCGCCCAATCGAAGTACTCCGCGCTGCTGGCCTTGTCGGCGTCGATGAAGCTGAGGTCGAAGGGGTCGCAGCCTTCGGCGCCGAGCGTCGGGAGGGTCTCGAGGGCCGGGCCGACGCGAAGCTCCACCACGTTGGCCAGACCGGCGCGCTCGAGGTTGGCCAGGGCCACGTCGGCGTGGTCCGAGTTCGCCTCCAGGGTGACCAGGCGGCCGCCGGCCGGCAGCGCCCGCGCCAGCCAGATGGTGCTGTAGCCGCCCAGCGTGCCGATCTCCAGGATGCGGCGCGCTCCAACGGCGCCTGCCAGCAGCCCGAGCAGCTTGCCCTGGTTGGGCGAAACGTGGTGGGGCGGCAGGCCTGCGGCTGCGCTGGCTTCCAGCGCCTCATCCAGCGCAGCGTCGGCCGGCACCAGCAGGTCCGTCAGGTAGCGGTCGACGGCCGTCCACTCATCCTGCATCACGGTGGCGTGTGCGTCAGCCACCCGCCCAGCTCGACGTCCTCCGCTCCCAAAGCGTGGGCCTGGCCCGCCGCTGCCAGGTCGCGCATGAAGTCGTAGGAGCTGTAGTCGGGGACCTCGTCCATCAGCGCCGCGGCCCGGTTGTAGCTGGCGACCGCCCGATCCCGTTCGCCTCGGCCGTCCTCGCACACGCCGCGTAGCAGCGCGGCATTCGCTCGCGCTTCGCGGCTGGCTGTCGGAGCCACGTGGGTGTCGAGCGCCGTTGCGCACTCGTCGAAGCGTTCCTCTTTGAGCAAGCTGTACGCCCAGCCCAGGGAGAGAAGCGACACGTCGAGCTGCTTCGGGGGGTCGTTGAAGAGCTCCGCCCAGAGCTGATTGGCGCGTTCCAGATCGCCTGCCACCAGCTGCGCGTTCAGGGCCGCGCGCACCGCGGCGATGGCTTGGGCCTCGGCGCGGTAGGCCTCCGTCTTCAGGAACGCCGAAGCGGGTATCGGCTGCAGACCCTCCTCGTGGCCGTCGATGGCGATGGGGACGTAGCTTCCGAAGGGCGCATAGGGCTCGATCCGGTCCGAGTGCCAGAGCACGCGCCGGGCCGGCTCCAGGACCGCGGCGTTCAGGGCGAACAGGTTGCCCACCACCGAGGCGTTGGGGAAGGTGTGGCCTTCGCGGTTGCGTAGGATCTCCGCGCCCCGGGCCGGATCGAGACGGCCCTGGTGCGGGGCGAACGCGGCCTCCATGAGCCGGCGGCGGTCGAGGGAGTCGGGGCCGCGGAACTTGTCCACGTCCTGCATGCCCTCGGTGCGGGCGTGGTTCGAGTGCGCGAACCAATCTTGCTCGGGCCGGAAGACCTCGCAGCGGGTGGTGGTGCACTCGAGCAGCGCCAGGTCTCCCGCGGAGTCGGCCACGACGCCGAATGCGGCCAGTACGAGGGGGAAGTCCGATTGGAACAGCGCGATCGCCTCGTCCACGGTCTTCGCTTTCTGAAGCACGCGCCGGTACGGGTACGAGCTGGAGGTGGGCTGCGTCTGCGGATCCGTGGCGAAGTAGTTCAACGAGAACGCGAGGCCGCTCTCGTTGATGCCCACCGTGGGAATCTGCAGCAGGGGCCAGCCGGCGGAGAGGTACTCCTGGTCGCCGTTGTCGGGGTGGTAGTGGATCACGGTCGGCTTGAGCAGCCCGCCGAAGTCGATCCAGTCCACGTTCCGCACCAGCAGGGCGTTGCCGTCGGCCGTGGCCGAGCGGGTGGCGGCCAGCACCGTGGATCCGCCGGCCGTACCCGCGCCGATCTGCGAGCGCAAGAAGTCCGTTCGCGACATGCCCATGGCCTCGGCGTAGCCCGAGGCCTCGTCCATGACGCCCGTGTCGTCGGACATGAAGCGCGTCGCCAGGGGAAGCACGATCCGGTCGAAGAACCAGGCGCCGAGCCCCCCGGGCTGCGAGGCGCGGTAGAACTCCAGGTTGAGCTCCAGGACGCGGCGCCCGTCGTCGCCGAGGAGCTCCCCGACCTGGCGTCCCATCTCGCGGTACGAGCCGTGGACCTCGAGGACGATCAGGTCGCCGTGGTCGATGCGCCGCGGCTCCGCGGCCGCGGCGGCGCAGGCCAGCAAGGCCGCTGCGACGAGCGTCCCCAGCGCGCAGTGTTTGATCGGCATGGTCTCGAACCTCTGTACCGAACCCTAGGGCCCGTGGGTGGCGAAGAGACTCACGCCCTCGGGGCCGAAGGAGAGCACCTGATAGCGCTCGGGGTTGTGCCCCTCCATGCCAGGAGAGCCGATGGGCATGCCCGGGACGGCCAGTCCGGAGACCTTCGGGCGTTCCCGCAGCAGGCGGCGGATGTCTTCGGCCGGAACGTGACCCTCCACGAGGTAGCCCTCGACGATTGCGGTGTGGCACGACGCCAGGCGAGGCGGCAGGCCGTTCTCGGCCTTGATGGGCGTGACGTCGGGCACGTTGGTGGCGTGCACCGAGAAGCCGTTGCTCTCCAAGTGGTCGATCCACTTGTTGCAGCAGCCGCAGGTGGGCGACTTGTAGACCTGGACCTGGACGGGATCGGCGGCCGCTGCGGATGCAAAGGCCATCCCGGCGACGAACGTGACAGTGGCGAAGAGGTGACGCGTCGATCGATTGCGCATCGCGCGAGTCTA
>JAFDET010000327.1 GCA_019310195.1 Deltaproteobacteria bacterium | reverse complement strand
CAACAGCTACCTGCGCGCCGCCGTCAACAGCCACGACGTCCGCACCGCCTACTACACGCTGCACCACTACCGAGGGCTGGCCGAGGAGGCCGTGCAGGCCGGCGAGATCGACCGTGCCGTCGACGTGGCCTCGTACTTCCGGTACTACGGCCAGCTCGCGTACGCGGAGCGGCTCCCGTTCGTGCTGGAAGCCGTGGCCTACGACGTCGCGCTGATCTGCGAGTGCGCATTCGAGATCCAGAGCCCCGCGCGGGAGCGCCTGCTCGAGATCTTCCTCACGGTGGACAAGGAGAGCGAGCGAGCCTGCGCGGCGTACGGCGCGCCCAGGTGCAGCTGGCCACGTACTTCCTGAGCCGGGGAGACGACGAGCACGCGCGCCACGTCTTCGAGGACATGGAGCACGAGCGCCCGGAGCGCCTGGCATCCATCCGCGAGGAGCTGCTGGGAGAGGACAATCCGGACTACTGGGAGGTCACGGACCGGGGCGTGAACTTCGGCTATCTGCCCCCGGACCGCCGCGCACGGGTTCCCGAGTTCTTTGCCTGGTTCGGCAACCGCATTCCGCCGCGGCGTGAGATCCACGATCCCGACGCGGGCGTGGCGCTCCCCCGCCGCAGCGTAGGCAGCAAGGCCGCAGGCGGAAGCGGTTCCTGACCGCGCCGCCCGAAACCCACGACCCGGCCCTGGCATCGGACTGGCCGTGAGCGCACGCCTGCGACCCATCCTGATCGGCATCGCCGCCCTGGCGCTGCTGGTGTTCGCCGGGCGAAGCCTGGCGGGCGCGGTCTTGGACTTCGCCACGTGGGTGGAGGGCCTGGGGGCCCTGGGTCCCGCGGTCTTCATCGCCGGCTACGCCGCCGCAACGGTGGCCTTCGTCCCGGGCTCGATCCTCACCCTGGCGGCGGGCGCCATCTTCGGCCTGGCCGCCGGCACCCTGTGGGTCTTCATCGCCGCGCTGCTCGGCTCGACGGCCGCCTTCCTGGTGGCCCGACACGGGGCGCGCGGCTTCGTGGAAGCACGCGTCCAGGGGGACGCGCGGTTCGCCGCCATCGACCGCGCCATCGCCGCCGATGGACGGCGCATCGTGCTGCTGCTGCGGCTGTCTCCGGTCTTCCCGTTCAACCTGCTCAACTACGCCCTGGGCATGACGCGGATCGGCCTGCGCGACTACGTCCTGGCGGGCGTGGGCATGCTGCCCGGCACGCTGCTCTACGTGTACTACGGAGCCGTGGCCGGCGAGGTGGCCGCCGTCGCATCCGGCGCCGGCGTGGAGCGGGACACCGGCTACTACGCGGTGCTCGGCCTGGGCCTGCTGGCCACCCTGGCCGTCACGACCCTGGTAACGCGCACCGCGCGCCGCGCCCTGCGCGAAGCCACGGGCGCCTGAAGGCGCGGAAGGAAGCTGCGGTGAATCCCGTCGACGAGCACGATCGCGCGCTGCTGGCCAACGTCCAGCCGCCCGAGTGGACCAACCCGGAGCCCCGCTCGCGCTACCACCTGGTGGTGGTCGGGGGCGGCACCGCCGGACTGGTCTCGGCGGCCGCGGCCGCGGGGCTGGGCGCGCGGGTGGCCCTGGTGGAGCGCGCCAGCCTCGGCGGCGACTGCCTCAACGTAGGCTGTGTGCCGTCCAAGGGCGTGATCCGCGCGGCCCGCGCCTTCGCCGCGGCTCGGGGAGGCGAAGCCTTCGGCGCCCCAATCGCCGAGGGCGAAGGCGACTTCGCCGCGGCCATGACGCGCATGCGCCGGCTGCGGGCCGAGATCAGTCACGTGGACGGCGCAGCGCGCTTCCGCGACCTGGGCGTGGACGTCTTCCTGGGAAGCGGCCGCTTCACCGGCCCGGACCGACTGGAGGTGGACGGCGCCCCGCTCCGCTTCCGGCGCGCGGTGATCGCCACCGGCGCACGGGCGGCGCTGCCCCCGATCCCGGGACTGGGCGAGGCCGAGCCGCGCACCAACGAGACCATCTTCGACCTGGAGAAGCGCCCGGCCCGGCTGGCGGTGATCGGCGCCGGCCCCATCGGCTGCGAGCTGGCCCAGTCCTTCGCGCGCCTGGGCAGCGAGGTAACGATCCTCGATGTGGCGAAGCACGTCTTGCCGCGCGAGGACCCGGACGCGGCCCGAATCGTGCAGGACGCCATGGAGCGCGACGGCGTGCGCTACCTGCCGGAGACGCGGATCCTCGAGGTACTGCGCGAGGGCGCAACGCGACGCATCCGCTTCGAGCACGGCGGCGAGGAGCGCGAGCTGGAGTGCGAAGAAGTGCTTGTCGCCGCCGGGCGGGCGCCCAACGTGGAGGGCGTGGGCCTCGACGAGGCCGGGGTGGTCTACGACCGCAGCGGCATCGAGGTGGACGACCGGCTGCGCACGGCCAACCCCAGGATCTACGCCGCCGGCGACATCGTGCGTTCCTACAAGTTCACGCACCTGGCCGACGCTCACGCGCGCATCGTGGTGCAGAATGCGCTCTTCCCCTTCCTGCCCCCCTTCGCGCGCCCCCGCGCGTCGCGGCTGGTGGTGCCGTGGTGCACCTACACCAGCCCCGAGATCGCGCACGTGGGCCTCTACGAACACGAAGCCGAGGAGCGCGGCATCGCGCTGGACACCATCACGGTGCCGCTGGCCGACGTGGACCGCGCCGTTCTGGACGGCGAGAGCGAGGGCTTCGTGCGCGTGCACCTGAAGCGCGGCAGCGACCGCATCCTGGGCGGAACCATCGTCGCCGCCCACGCGGGGGAGATGCTCGGCGAGCTGTGCCTGGCGGTGACCCACGGCGTCGGCCTGGGTCGGATCGGCTCCACCATCCACCCCTACCCCACCCAGGCCGAGGCGCTGCGCAAGACCGCGGACGCCTGGCGCCGCAGCAAGCTCACCCCGACGGCAAAGCGGGCCTTCGCCACCTGGTTCCGTCTGTTCCGCTAGCTTCCCCAGCCATGGAGACGAAGCTCCCCAACGCGGAGGCGGCGGCCGTCGAGGCCGCCCTGGAGGCGTGGACGAAGGCCGACGGCACCCGGCGCCTGCTGAGCGGCGACGCGGCGCTCTGGACGGGCGCGGACGAGGCGCGCTGGCTGGGCTGGCTGCACGCACCGGAGACCTGGACGCGGGAGCTGGCCCACTACCGCACGCTGGCCGACGGGATCCGCGAAGACGGCATGCGCCACGCTCTACTGCTGGGCATGGGCGGGTCGAGCCTGTGCTGCGAGGTGCTGGCCCGGACCTTCGGATCCGGGCCCGGTTGCCCGATCCTCGAGGTGGTGGATTCCACGGTGCCCTCCCAGATCCGCGCCGTGGACGCGCGAATCGATCCGCGCCGAACGATCTGCTTCGTGTCCTCCAAGTCCGGCTCGACCATCGAAACGGACGTGGCGCGCCGCCACTTCTTCGAGCGCATCGGCGATCCGCAGCGCTTCATCGCCATCACCGATCCGGGCAGCGGGCTGGAGAAGCGCGCCACCGAGGAGGGCTGGCGCGCGGTGGCTCACGGCGAGCCCGAGATCGGCGGACGCTTCTCGGCGCTCTCGCCCTTCGGGCTGCTTCCGGCCGCGGTGCTGGGGATCGACGTGGAGGATCTGCTGGGCCGGGCGCGGCGCCTGGCCGGCGA
>JAFDET010000326.1 GCA_019310195.1 Deltaproteobacteria bacterium | reverse complement strand
GCCGCCTACGGCGACGTGGACAACGACGGGAATCTCGCCGTCTTCCTCTACGCGCGCCCGGACAATGCCGGCAACACGCTTCCCTGCTGGCAGTGCACAGGCGGTGTGGTTCCGGTCGTGAGCTGGAGCGGGCCACCGATAAGCGCCTTCGGTGACGACGTGCTCAGCACGGTGGCTCCCCTCCTGCCGCCGAACGGGGACGACTTCTAGCTCCGACGCAGCGTTCCGAGGAGGGAATCACGAGACCATGCGAAGCCTGGGCTTGCTGCTGGGCCTGGCCGTGACGGCGATCGCCGTCGCGGTCGTTCACGTCCGGGTGCCCATGGAGCCGCGCGCCGATCGCGACGCGCGCTTTGTGCCGCGTCCGGAGGTGGCGCGCGTTGCGTCGCTCGGCTGGCGCAGAGACCTCGAACCCGGCGCGGCACGGCCCGCTCCTGGGGCGCCTGGTGGACGTGGTCACTACCGTGGATCCCTGGGTGGGTCACCCCTACCGCTTCGCCGCGCACTGGATGACCGGAAGCCCCGAAGACGTGCGCTTTGCCAACCGGCTGCTGGAGCGCAGCTTCGAGTACCACCCGGACGACTGGCGAAATCCCTTCTACCTGGGCTTCAACCGCTTCTTCTACCTGGGGGACAACCAGGGTGCCGCCGATGCCCTGGACCGGGCGGCCGGCCTGCCGGGTGCCCCGGCCTACGTGGGGCGCCTTGTGGCGCGCCTGCGGGCCGACACGGCGGGCCTGGAGACCTCGGCCACGTTCCTGGCCGAGCTGGCGCGCGCCAGCGAGGATCCCCAAGCCCGGGCCCAGTACGAGGCCGCGCTGCTGGAGATCGATACCGAACGCCGCGCGCGCTTCCTGGACGAGGCCCAGCAGCAGTTCCGCCGGCGTGCGGGCCGGGACCTGGCGCGCATCGATGAGCTGGTGCGCGGTCCCCACGCCGTGCTCGAGCGACTGCCCGACGAGCCCCATGGCGACGTCTGGGAGCTGACCGATGAGGGCCGCATCGTCTCGGGGCGGCTACGCCGCCGCTACGAGCCCTTCGTACACGAAAACGACCTGCGTCGGCGCCAGTCCTGGGCCCGGCAGGCAGAGGACGGGGAGTTGTGATGGCGTCCGAAGACATCGTCACCGTCGAGAAGGTGATCAAGGATTTCCGTCCCGGCTTCGGGCTGCGCAAGAAGCGGGTGCTTCACGGCATCAGCCTGGGCGTTCGCGAAGGCGAGATCTTCGGCTTCGTGGGGCCCAACGGCGCCGGCAAGACCACCACGCTGAAGATCCTGCTGGGGCTGATCTCGGCCAGCGCGGGGCGCGCCACGATCCTGGGCCACGACGTCCAGGAGAGCGGGTTCCGCCGTCAGATCGGCTTCCTGCCCGAGAACCCCTACTTCCACGAGTTCCTGACGGGCCGCGAGTTCCTGCGTTTCTACGCGCGGTTGGCCAGCGTGCCTCGCGGCCGACGCGAAGAGCGCATCCAGGAGCTGCTCGGCTGGGTGGGCCTCTCCCACGCGGGCAACGCCCGGCTGCGCACCTACTCCAAGGGCATGCTGCAGCGGCTGGGAATCGCCCAGGCCCTGGTGCACGACCCCAAGGTGGTCTTCCTGGATGAGCCCATGAGCGGCCTGGATCCCATCGGTCGCAAGGACATCCGCGACCTGATCCTGCGCCTGCGCGAGGACGGCAAGACGGTCTTCATGAACACCCACATCCTCCACGACGTGGAGATGCTCTGCGACCGGGTGGCCATCATCGTCGCCGGGAAGATCCAGTGGGAGGGCCGCATGGAGGAGTTCTCCCACGACCGCGAGCTCCGCAGCGACGTGGTGCTGGCCCGGCTCTCGCCGGAGACCGCCACGTTGCTGGAGGATCGCTTCGGCGCCCTGCTGCGCGGACACGGTGAGCGCGTGGAGCTGACCGTGGCGCAGAAGCACGTCGAGGGTGTCCTCGGAGCGGCCCTGGGTTCCGGCGCCGAGGTGGTATCGGTCACGCCCCGGCGCGCTTCGCTGGAGGCGATCTTCCTCTCCACCGTGGGGCGCGGCTCCAAGGAGGGTGCGTGATGATTTCAGCGAGTCGCATCGCTGCGGTCGCCGGCAACACGGTGCGCGAGGCCGTTCGCAACCGCGTGCTCTATACGCTGGTGGCGTTCGCCGTCGTCATGATCGGTTCGAGCGTCCTGCTCTCGAATCTCTCCTACGTAGAGCAGGGGCGCATCCTGCAGGACCTGGCCTTCGCTTCCGCGCGGATCTTCGGCGTAGTGATCGCCATCGCCGTCGGCGTCAACCTCATCTACAAGGAAGTGGAGCGCCGTACCATCTACACGATCTTGGCCAAGCCGATCTCCCGGTTCGAGTTCCTGGTGGGCAAGTACCTGGGGCTGGTGGCGACGATCTGGCTGATGGTGGTGGTCATGGGCCTCGCCTTCGCCGGCGTCTCGTTGCTGGATGAACGCTCCTTGGGCTGGAGCCATGCGGCGGCCCTGGGGCTGCTGGGCGTGGAGCTGGCGGTGATCGTGGCCCTGGCCACGCTCTTCTCGGCGTTCACCACGCCGATGCTCGCCGCGCTCTTCACCGTCGGAATCTGGGTGGCGGGAAACCTGACCCGCGACCTGCTGGAGCTGGCGCGGCAGACCGGCGTGGAAGGCATCCAGAATGCAGCCGGCGCTCTGCACCGCGTTCTGCCCGACCTGGCCATGTTCAACCTGAGTCTCCAGGCCAGTCACGGTCTCGCCATCGATCCCGGGTCCGAGGTGTTCCTGCCCCTGGCCTACGGCGCGGCCTACGTGGCGGCGGTGCTGTGCCTGGCCGGTCTGATCTTCCAGCGTCGCGACTTCCGCTAGAGTCACGCCGTGTTCGTCGCCGCGGCGCTGTGCCTCGGGCTCGTCGTCGGGTCCTTCCTGAACGTCGTCGTTCACCGCGTTCCGCGCGGCGAGTCGATCGTCCGTCCGGGCTCGCGCTGTCCGGCTTGCGGTCACGGCATCGGGCCGCTGGAGAACGTGCCCGTGCTCTCGTGGCTGTTCCTGCGCGGGCGTTGCCGCGGCTGCGCCGCGCCGATTTCTCTGCGCTACCCGCTGGTGGAGCTGATCACCGGGCTGCTCTTCGCCGTGGCGGCCTGGCGCTTTGGACCCGGCGCCCAGGCCGGGCTCGTGATGTTGCTGGCCGCCGGACTGCTGGCGGCGGCGCTGATCGACTTCGAGCACCGCTTCATTCCCGACGCCATTTCACTTGGCGGCCTCGCGGTGGGACTCGTGGTGGCGCCGCTGGTCGCCGCCGGTCAGGGCGCGCCCCTGGGCCAGGCCGCCGGCCACGCGCTGCTGGGTGCGCTGCTGGGGGGTGGGCTGCTCTGGAGCGTCGGCTTCCTGCACGCGCGGGTATCGGTGGCGGTGGGGCGCCGCTTCGAGCACTGGCCCGGGGAGGGCGAGCCGCAGCCGCGCCCCAGCCAGGCCGATTACTGGCTCTGGACTCGAGACGATCGTCACGGCCTCGCTGCTGGGCCTGGTGCTGGGCGTGGTGCAGGCTGCGTTCTCGCGCCAGGCGGCTGCGCCGTTCGGGTTCGGTCCGGCGATCGCGGCGGGCGCGCTGCTCGTGGCGCTGGTGCCGCATCCTCCGCTGATCGGCCTGCTCACCTAGCAGCTGGACGGGACCGGCGCTAGAAGAGCCCCAGGCTCCAGGCGGTCGCCAGCATCCACAGCAGGCCGGCCGCCTGCAACGAGCGGTAGCGGAAGGCGACGGCCACCGGCGACGCGCCCTCCACCGGCGACGCGCCCTCGCCCCGGGTGTAGATGAGGCGCAGGTATTCGAAGATCGCGAAGGCCACGAAGACCAGTCCGGCCAGCTCGCGCCCCGGTACCAGGACGCCGGCCTCCACGCTGTAGAGCGCGTAGGACAGCAGGGAGATGCCCGCGCTGATCGCCAGGGCGGCGTCCAGGTACGCCAGGCTGTAGCCGGCCAGCGCCGGACGGTGGTCCGGTCCCATGCCCTCGACCAGGTCGCCTCGTCGCTTGGCGAAGGCCAGGAACAGGGCGAGTCCCGACGAGCACAGCAGCAGCCAGCCCGACGGCCGTGCCTGCACCAGCGCACAGCCCACCAGCACGCGCACCACGAAGCCCGACGCCAGGATGAAGACGTCGAGCACCGGGACGTGCTTTGCGCCGAACGAGTAGGCGAGATTCGCGGCTGCGTAGACGCCGAACAGGCCCAGCACCGCGGGCAGCCCGGTGGCCAGGCCCATCCCGACGGCGGCGATGGCGAGGGCAGCGAAAACCGCCCAGGCGGTGCCGCGGCCCACGCTGCCCGCCGCGATCGGCCGATGCCGCTTGCGCGGGTTGAGGCGGTCGGCTTCGGCGTCCCGCAGGTCGTTGAGCACGTAGACCGCCGAGGAGAGCAGGCAGAAGCCGAACAGCCCGGCCGCGAACACGGGACCGTCGAGCTGCGAGCCCACCCTCAGGGCGAACGGCAGCGGCAGCAGGATGAAGCCGTTCTTGGTCCAGTGGTGGACGCGCAGCATCCGCACCAGGGGGGGCAGCGATGCGTCCGGATCGCGCGCGCGGTCCTCGGAGCCCAGCGGAGCTTCGTGGACACCCATGGTCTTCCCCCGTCCTCGGTGGTAGCGCAGGTCAGCCGGCGGCGCGCCGGGCTTCCAGCGCCGCCTCCAGCTCGCGCGCCTGCGCGTCCCAGCCCGGCGACTGGCGTAGCCGCGCCAAAGCATGGCGGGCCCGTTCCGGGTCGCCGCGCAGCACCAGGAAGACGGCGGCGCGATGCAGGTCCTCGGCGCGGGCGTCGTGGGCCAGCAGCACGGCGCTCCAGTGTCGCTCGGCCTCGCGACGGTTGCCCAGGCGGCCGTGGACTCGCGCACGCGCGGCCCGCACGGCGGTTGCCTCGTCGGGCTGCGGCGGCGGGAGGGCCTGCCACTCGCGGCGCGAGGTGATCACGGCCTGGTGCAGGCCCAACGCCCGCGGGTAGTCGGGGTAGAGGGCCAGGGCCGCGGCAAGCGCGCGTTCGGAAGCTTCGAAGTCCAGGCGGCGCGCGTGCACCAGGGCCAGGTTGACGTGGTGGAGGGGGGCCTTGGGGTGGCCGGCCGCCACGTGCTCCAGGCGCAGCAGGGCGTCGTCGTGACGGCCGAGCTCCGAAAGACACAGCGCCATGTTGGCAGTCACGTACTCCGACGGAGTACCGCTGCGCTGCAGGCTGCGCCGTTCGGCCTCGAGGAATGCGGCCAGGGCTTCTTCGAATTTTTCGCGTCGCAGCAGCGCTTCGCCGAGCCCGGCGTGTCCCATGGGCTGGGCGGGTGCGGCCTCGCGCGCCGCCGTCCGCCAGAAACCCATCTCGTCGGCCCACACGCCCGCGCGTCGGCCGGTGGTTGCGGCGAACGCCAGCGCGAGCAGCAGCGCGGCCGCGGCGGCTCCGGCCAGAGCACGTTCCGGGAGTGCACGCGCTGCCAGCACGCCCAGCACGGCCAGCCCCGCCGCGGGCAGGTAGAGGTAGCGGTCCGCCGCCACCACGTCGCCGGAGATGGGCACGAGGTGGAGGACCGGAAGCAGGGCGCCGCCCACCAGCGCGGCCGCAGCGAAGGCGTGGGGTTCGCGCGCGCGGCGCAGGAGCGCCACGCCGGCGACCCCCCCGGCGGCGGCCGTGACCGCTCCCACGGCGACGAGCAGCGGTGACACCTCGCCCAGCACGCCGATCAACAGTCTGGGCCGCAACGGGTCGGCCAGCATGGCTGCGTAGCGGCCCAGGGCGTGCAGCGCGGCCAGCGGCCGTTCCGCCGGCGGGAGTCCGGTCCCTGCGGCGCTACCCGCCTGCCAGGCGATGGCGCGCGCGCTCGCGTAGACGACCAGCGCGGCCGCCATGGGCGCCAGATTCGTCAGGGCGCGGCCCGGGGTGGCGCGGCCCCGCACGGCGCGCCAGGTCTCGTGGGCGGCCAGCGCCAGCGCCCCCGCGATGGCCACCTCCTTGGCCATCAGCCCCAGCAGGAGCAGCAGCGCGGCCGCGCCGCGCCGCGCCGTGCGCCCGGGCTCGGAGTCGTGAAGCAGCCACGCGGCGAGCACCGCGCACGACGCGAGCAGGTCCGTGCGTCCGCTGATCCAGGCCACCGATTCGCTGAGTCGCGGGAAGGTTCCGAAGAGCAGGGCGCCCAGGGCCGCCGCGCGTGCGGATGCGCCCGCGCGGCGGCACACGAAGAAGAGCAGCACGCACGACGTCGCGTGCACGAGCACGTTGAAGAGGTGGAAGAAGAACGGCTCGGGCCCGAAGAGGCGCTGCTGTACTGCGTAGGTCAGGATCGTGATCGGCCGGTAGAAGGCCGGCGACTCATCGAACTCCGGATTGGTCCAGAAGAGCTGGCCGAAGTAGGTCCCGAGCGACTGGAGCTGCTGGACGGCCGGGTGCCGGGTGACGAGCACGTTGTCGTCCCACACGAAGCCGCCGGCCAGCGCCGGCGCGTAGACGGCCACCACCACGGCCGCGATCGCAGCCGCCAGCAGCCCGTTGCGGGGCTCGCCGCGCTCGCCCGCCTCCATCTTGCTGCACCTCCAAGGGCCAACTCCTCGGATCGGCACGCGAAAGCCCGGACTTGAGGTCGTGGCGCCGAGCCCCGGGGCGTGGGACCCTTGAACCATGAACCCCGAAGCACGAGTCCGCGAGTTCTGCGATGCCTTCGCGCGGCGCGACGTGAAGGAGATCCTCGGCCGGATGACCGAGGATTGCGTCTACCACAACCTGCCGATCGCCCCGCTCACAGGCCACGCGGCCATCGAGCCGCTGCTGAACAGCTTCCTGGACGGCTGCCGCCAGGTGGAGTTCGAAGTCCTCAACCTGGCCGTGGATGGGAGCCGGGTGCTGACCGAGCGCATCGACCGCTTCGCTCGCGAGGATGGAACGAACCTGGAGCTGCCGGTGATGGGGATCTTCGAGGTCGCCGACGACGGCCGCATCGGCGCCTGGCGCGACTACTTCGATCTGGCCACCTGGACCCGCCAGTCCGGAGGCGGCTGAGGTCGCGTCGGCGCGAACTCCGCGCCCGGACGGAGTCGGCATCCCCTGCGCCGATGTCCTCGCTCTTCACCTCCAGAGGTCGCAC
>JAFDET010000096.1 GCA_019310195.1 Deltaproteobacteria bacterium | reverse complement strand
GTGCGATTAGAGGAGCGGCTGCTCTTCGCTCTCGCCCGCGGTGTGGCGGTGGAGCACGTTCATGCGCCGACGGGTATAGCACAGCGCCCCGGTGCGATCGGTTCAGCCGGACAGACGGCGCAGCTCCAGTGCGTGGACCAGGGTCTCGCGTGTCACGGCACCCAGCACCTGATCGTGCTCGATGATGGGGATCTGGTTGACGTCGCGGGTTCCCATGGCAACCAGGATGTCGCGCACCGGCGTCTCGGGCGTGGCGGTGAGCATCTGGTCCGCGGGCGTGGCCACGCGGAGGACGGGCGTCGACTCCCACTGATCCGGGTCCAGGCGCTGCACGTCGGACAGCGTGATGAGTCCGACCAGACGTCCGGCATCCTCCACCAGAGCCCAGCGGCGGCCGCGCATCACCTGCTCGCGGGCGAAGCTGGCCACCGGCTCGGCGGCGGAGATGCGCGCGGGAATCGGCGCCAGCAGATCCCGCGCGCGCAGTCCCTCCAGCGAGGCGTCCAGGTCCACCTGGCGGATGGCGGCGCCCGAGGCCGAGAGCAGGAACCAGCCGATGAACGCCAGCCACAAGCCGTCGGCGCGCCCGACGCCGAGCCAGCGCGGGTCCAGCGCCTGCAGCGCGCCGATCGCGATGAAGCCGTAGGCCAGCGCCTGCCCGACGCCGGCAGCGATCCGCGTGGCGCGGCGGACGTCGCCGGTGCGCGCCCACAGCACGGCCCGCAGCACACGCCCGCCGTCCAGGGGGAAGCCCGGCAGCAGGTTGAAGAGCGCCACGGCCAGATTGATCCGGAACAGCCACCAGGCCACGAAGGCGCCGGCGCTCTCCTCGGGCAGGGCGCGCAGGCCGGCCAGGAAGACCAGCGCCAGCGCGGCGCTGACGATGGGACCCGCGATGGCGATCTCGAACTCGGCGCGCGCGTCGTCCGGATCCCGCTCCATCAGCGCGACGCCGCCGAACACGAACAACGTGATCGAGCGTACGGCCACGTGGTGGCGCTGGGCCAACACGCTGTGGCCCAGCTCGTGCAGCAGGATGGAGCCGAAGAAGAGTATGGAGATCGCGCCCCCCGCCACGTACCGGGCCGCGTCGGGCCAGTCGGGGAAGCGCATGCCCACTTCGGCGGCCAGCGCGAACGAAATCAGCAGGAAGACCAGGAACCAGGTGGGGTGCAGGTAGATCGGGATTCCGAGGATGCGCCCGATGCGGAGTCCGCCGGTCATCGAAGTAGCACGTCGCAGACCTCGCGTACCTTGCGCACCATCCGACCCAGGGCGTTGTGGTGGATGTTGCGCCGCATGCGCACGAGGATGCGCCGCTGCAGGGCGAAGCGGTCCAGCGGGCGCCGAGGCCGGCTCGCGGCCGGTGTCGCCCGGTCCAGCTCGTCCAGGATCGCGCTGCGCGGATGCCCCCAGGTCTCCAGGTCCGCGTCGGAAACCCGGGCCAGGATCCCGCGGGCGTGTTCCAACATCGCCGGGCGGGCCGCCAGCTCTCCGGCCCAGCGGCTCACGTTGGCCGTGGTCGGGCGCGTCTCCCGCGTGACGCTGGGGTCGCCCAGGCCGTCGGCCGCTTTCTTGGCCCCGCTCTCAGTGGCGCCGTACTCGATCATGCCGGGCTCGAACTCCACGCCCAGGTGCCGGCAGATCGCTTGCAGGTGCGTCTCGGGATCGGCCACCAGGTCCTCGTAGCGGACGTGGGCCAGGGGGACCGGCCTCTCGCGCAGGAAGCGCGCGATGGCCGGCAGGTAGCGCTCGAGGATGGGGTTGTTGCGCTCTGCGGCCTCGAAATCACCGTCGAAGAAGGAGTCCACCTGTGAGGTCCACACCGCCAGCGGGTGCCGTGTGATCACCACGAACCGGGCCTGCGGATACAGCTTGGCGATGAAGTCCAGGACCAGGGCGTAGGCCGGCGTCTTGTCCAGCAGCAGCCGGGCCCCGGAGCCGCCCAGCAGGCGCTCGTAGACGGTGTCGCTGCAGGCGCGCAGCGCATCCAGGTAGTCGGCCTCGCCGTCGGGAAGCTGGGCGACCAGCGCCCGCTGGCCTTCGCGGGTGATGATCGGGTCGTAGGGGGCGCGCTCGACCGAGTCGAAGTAGCCCAGGTGGGCCAGCGGGGTCATCAGGTGCGGCTCGTCGGGCGCATGGATGGCCGTGTGCGCCCCGAGCATGCGCGAGAGCAACGTGGTTCCCGAACGCTGCGATCCGATCAGGAAGATCAGGCGGTCCTGCATGGCGCCGGGAGACTACCGCGACGCGGACGGGGCCGCCCTCAGCCGTCGACCCCGTTCTCCGCCGCCACCTGCGCGTACCAGCGCCCGGACTCCTTGATCGTACGATCCCGAGTCTGGGGGTCGACCCAGACCAGGCCGAAGCGTTGTTCGTAGCCCTCGGCCCACTCGAAGTTGTCCAGCAGGGACCAGGCGTGGTACCCGCGCACGTCGGCGCCGTCGCCGATGGCGCGGTGCACCGCTTCCAGGTAGCCCCGGTAGAAGTCGATGCGGCGCGTGTCCCGTACCACGCCGTCCGCGTCCGGGCCGTCGCCGTACGAGCAGCCGTTCTCGGTGATCTCCAGGACCGGGTTGTCGAAGTCCCGGGCGAGCCAGACCAGCACGTTGTAGAGCGCCTCGGGCCAGACCTCCCAGCCGAAATCCGTCTTGGCCCCTTCGTTGCCGCCGAAGGGCAGGGCGGGTCGGGCACCCAGGTTGGCGTCCTCGGGCGCGTCTTCGATCAGCGTGCGCGTGTAGAGGTTCACGCCCACGAAGTCCAGCGCAGCGCGCACCTCCGCCAGGTCGCCTTCCCGTACGTCCATGGCCTCCAGAGGTGCGCCGCCTTCGCGGAAAACGTCGGGGTAGGCGCCGCGCAGGGTGGGGCCGATGAACATCTCGTTCACGAAGCGATGCCAGCGGCCGGCCGCGCTCGCGTCGGCGTCGTTGTCGCACGCCGGCTGGCAGTCCGTGAAGCTGAAGGCGGTGCCGATGCGCAGATCCCCGCGCACCGCCTTCATGGCGTGGAACGCCAGGCCGTGGGCGCGATTCACCGTATGCACGGCGCGCAGGAAGTCGGGCAGGCTGCGACGGCCCGGTGCGTGGATTCCCATCAGGTACCCGCACGCGGTGAAGACGTTGGGCTCGTTGAAGACCATCCAGTCCGAGACCCGGTCGCCCAGGGCCCGTGTCACCCCCTCCGCGTAGTCGGCGAAGCGGCCCGCCAGGTCGCGCTCGGGCCAGCCGCCGGCGTCCTCCAGGGCCTGGGGCAGGTCCCAGTGGTAGAGCGTCGGGAAGGGCCGGATGCCCGCGTCGAGTAGCGCATCGACCAGGGCCCGGTAGAAGTCGAGGCCCTTGGGGTTCACGACGCCCCGGCCGCTGGGCTGGATGCGGGGCCAGGCGATCGAGAAGCGGTAGCTGGTCAGGCCCAGCTCCTTCGCGATGGCCACGTCTTCGGCGAAGCGGTGGTAGGTATCGCAGGCGACATCCCCGTGCTCGCCGTTCTTCACGTTGCCGGGAGCGTGGGCGAAGCGGTCCCAGATGGACTCGCCCTTGCCGTCCTCGTTCCAACCGCCCTCGATCTGGTAGGAAGCGGTGGCGGCGCCCCAATGGAAGCCGTCGGGGAAGCGGAGTCGCGCCATGGGGGATCCTTTCGCTCCGGGCTCGGAGGCGGCCGAGACGGCGCGATGGTATCAGAGGGGCATGGGACCGGAGGCGCAGTCGGACGTCGGCCCGGCCGGCCTGGCCCAGCGGGTCAAGGCGCTGGCACTGGGCCTGGGCTTCGACCGCGTGGGTGTGGCGCCGGCCGCGCCCACGCGCGACACCGAACGGCTGCGCGAGTGGGTGGCGCGGGGGTACGCCGGGAACATGGCGTGGATCCCACGGCGGCTGGAGGAGCGGGTGGATCCGCGACGCGTGCTGCCGGAGGCGCGCAGCGTGGTGGCGCTCGGCTTCCTCTACGAGCCCGAGCAGCGCGTCGAAGCGGCGCCCGGTGGCGGCGATGTGGCGCGCTACGCCGGCGGCGACGACTACCACGACCTGCTGCTCGAGCGGGTGCGCGCCCTGGGCGATGCGCTCGAAGCCCTGGCCGGACGCTCGCTGTCGCAGCGGGCCTACGTGGACACGGGACCCGTACTGGAACGCGCGCTGGCGGCGCGTGCCGGGCTGGGCTGGATCGGGAAGAACAGCTGCCTGATCGATCCGGAGCTGGGCTCGTACCTGTTCCTGGGCGTGCTGCTCACCGAGCTGGAACTCGAGCCCGACGCGCCCGAGCCGGACCATTGCGGGACCTGTCGCGCCTGTCTCGATGCCTGCCCGACGGATGCCTTTCCTCAGCCCTACGTCGTCGACGCCAGGCGCTGTCTCTCGTACACGACCATCGAGCTGCGCGAGGCCATCCCCGAACCGCTGCGGGCCGCGCAGGGCGACCGGGTCTTCGGCTGCGACGTGTGCCAGGAGGTGTGTCCCTGGAACACGCGTCGCGGACGCAGCCGACCGCTCGACCCGGCGGGCCTGCGCGCTCGACTGGAGCCGCGCCCGGAGTGGCGGCGCCCGGCCCTGGCCTGGCTGCTGGAGCTCTCCGAGGACGCGTGGCGACAGGCCACGCGGCGCACGGCCCTGCGCCGCGCCAAGTACCGGGGCCTGCTGCGCAACGCGTTGGTGGCGGCGGGCAACTCGGGAGACCGCGGCCTCGAGTCCCTGGTGCGCCGGCACGCGGAGGGCGACGACGACCTGCTGGCCGAGCACGCGCGCTGGGCGCTCGAGCGCTTGGAGGCGGGCCCGGGCTAGGGCTTGCGCGCCAGCAGCGAGGCCAGGTGCCAGGCGCGGCCATCGGCGTCCCGGCGTTCGGCCTCCTCGAAGGCCTCGACCCGGAGCCCCGGGAAGAGCCCCGCTAGCTCGCCTTCGCCCAGGAGAAATGCTGCATTTCCAGGCCCATGGGGGAGATCCTTCTGGCGCTGGGTGAAGGTCTCGTAGAGCAGGATCCCGCCCGGCCGCAAGAGCTCCTCGATGGCGGGAGCCAGCGGGCGCCACAGGTAGCGGAAGACCAGCACCGCTCCGAATGCGGCCGACTCCAGCGGGATCCCGGCCCCCGCCTCCAGGTCCGCTCGCACCGCCCAGGCGCGAAGGCGTTCGTCGCGTGCCGCCTGCAGCAACGCCCGTAGCGCGTCGGGGTTTCGATCGACGCCGACCGCGGCGAGTCCCAGGCGCGCGGTCGCCAGCGCGTGACGGCCACGGCCGCAGGCCAGGTCCAACACGGGACTGTGCGCCGCCGCGCTGCACAGCGCGTCGCGGTGGGCCGAGAAGAACGGCGAAGGCTCAGCCGGACTCACGCCGCGCCGCGCAGGCAGCGACCACGCGGTCGGGGTGGTCGCTGACGATGCCGTCCACGCCCAGATCCAGCAGTCGCTCGATCTCGTCGGGGTCGTTGATGGTCCACACGTGCACGTGCAGCTCGTGGGCGTGGGCGTGCTCGACGAAACGAGCTGTTACCAGGGGACGCCCGCCGAAATCCGGCGGCACCTGGAGCGCCATGGGACCGGGCGGCGGCGGCTTGTCGTCCAGCGCCGCTCGCACGAAGGCCAGCACGTCGGCCACCGAAGCGCCGATGGCCACCGGCACCTTCTCGCGCGCAGCGGCCTCGCGCAGGGCGGCCATGATGCCCGGGTCGGCTGCCGCCAACAGCGTGTGGCCTGCGCGGGCAGCGGAGAGCTGCAGGGTGCGCTCCACCAGGCCGGGCGTGCCGGCCTTGATCTCCAGGTTGAAGCGCATCTCCGGGAAGGCCTCGTAGGCCTCGGCCAGGGTGGGGATGCGCACACCGCGGTCACGGAAGGGGTGGCTGCGGCCGCCATCCGGGCTGAAGCGGTAGCCGGCGTCCAGCTCGCGCAGCTCGGCCAGGGTCTTCTCGGCCACGGGGCCGCTGCCGTCGCTGGTGCGGTCGACTTCGGCGTCGTGGTGGATCACCACGTGGCCGTCCCGGGTCAGGTGGACGTCGCTCTCCAGGATGGCCGCGCCCACGGCGACGGCGCGCTCGAACGACGGCAGGGTGTTCTCGGGGGCGTCGCCCGCCGCGCCGCGGTGCCCGATGGGAATCGGTGTCGGCAGATCCAGAAAGGGGTGCAACATGGGTAGCCTCCTCGGCGGAGGGTATCATCCGCGGCCCGATGGCTGTCCTGACCCGTGAGGCGTTGATGCGCGAGCTCGACTCGGGCCGGCTCGTGATCGAGCCGCTCGACGCGACCCAGATCGGACCCGCCTCCATCGACCTCACGCTGGGCGAGGAGATCCGGGTCATGGCGCCGGGCGCGGACGAGATCCCGATCCGCGAAGAAGAGGACTATCGCGAGCACACGCGGCCGCTCCGCCTGGAGCCCGAGGGCTACCTGCTCGCGGCGGGGGAGACCATCCACGGCATCACCCGCGAGACGCTCACGCTGCCCGCCAACCTGTGCGGATTCCTCGAGGGCCGCAGCCGCTTTGCGCGGCTTGGCCTGATGATCCACGTGACGTCGGCCTTCGTGCAGCCCGGTGTCGCCAGCCGCATGGTCCTGGAGATGAGCAACCTGGCGGGCCATCCCCTGCGCCTGGTCCCGGGCGTGCGGCTCTGCCAGGTCGTGCTGCTGCGGACCGAGGGCGAGGCCCTCTACCGCGGGCGCTTCTGGAACCAGGAGCGCCCGTGATGCGCCCGGGCCGAGCCCCGGGGGCCTGAGGTGCGCGCCGTGGTGCAGCGTGTTCGCAGCGCTCGGATTCGTGTGGGGCCGGAGACGGTGTCCGAGATGGGGGCCGGCCTGTTGGCCCTGGTGGGGGTGAAGCGGGGCGATGGCCTCGAGACCGCCCGCGACCTGGCTCGCAAGCTGGTCCACCTGCGCGTGCTGGCAGATGATGCGGGCCGCATGAATCGCTCGCTGCTCGACGCGGGAGGGACCCTGGGCGTCGTGTCCCAGTTCACCCTCTACGGGGATGCGCGCAAGGGCCGGCGTCCGGCCTTCGTCGACGCGGCGCCGGGCGAGGAAGCGGAGCCGCTGGTGCAAGCCCTGGCCGACGCCGCCCGAGCACTGGGAGTGACGGTGATCACGGGTCGCTTCGGCGCGACGATGGATGTAGAGCTGGTGAACGCCGGACCCGTAACTCTGCTTCTGGACAGCGAGCGCGCATTCTGAGCCTCTCATCGGGTTGACCGCCGCCGCGCGGCCCAGCACAATCCGAGCCAATGGGGGCGGCGTGTGACGCCGCAGAGAGGTGAACATCGTGAATCAGATCCGACGACGGCCGCCGCGTGCGGTGGCCCTGGCGGTTGCCGTGGCCCTCGCGGCGGCCCTGACGGTGGCGCCGGCACCCGCTCAGGCGCAGAGTCGCAGCCTCGGCGCGGAGGCCGGGCTCGGCTTGGCATCCTTCTTCAGCACCCTCCCGTATGGGATGGTGAAGGTCGTGTGGGCGCTCCTGGGGACACTCGGCTCCGGCATGGCCTGGTGCTTCACGGGCGGCAACGGCGAGGTGGCGACCGCCATCTTGGACGGTGCGGTGCGCGGGGACTACGTGCTGACACCAGACCACCTGACGGGCAAGGAAGGCATCGACTTCATCGGCCGCTCGCCTGAGAACCAGGCCGCGCAGCAGCAGCAGCAACAGGACGCGCCCGCCTGGTAACACCAGGGTCTCGTGCTCCAGTCCCGATAGCTCTCTAGGGGCGCATTGGCGCCCCTGATGGGAGGGGCGGCGCTGGCCTTCAGGGAGTCCCCGCGCGGGCTGGCCCCGAGTCGGCGTGCGAGCGATCCTCTGGGACGGATGCCATGGGCGGCCTTGAAGACATCGGTGCGATCGGCGCGGCTTTTGCGGCGGGAATGCTCTCGTTTCTGTCCCCGTGTGTGATGCCCCTGATGCCGGCCTATCTCTCGCTGATCTCGGGGCTCTCCGTGGAGGAGATGCAGGACTCGGCCGGGGATCCGGGTCTGCGCCGGCGCATCATGACCGCCTGCCTGGGCTTCGTGGCCGGCTTCTCCACGGTGTTCATCGCCCTGGGGGCCTCGGCCACGGCGGTCGGTCAGGTTCTGCGCACGTGGCGGGCCGAGTTCCTCGGGGTCGAATTCGGCGTCGCCCAGGTGGCCGGCGTGGTGATCATCCTGATGGGCCTGCACATCGCGGGGCTGCTGCCGGTGCACCTGCTGTACCGAGAGGCGCGCGTGCAGGTCGGCGGCAGCGGTCGAACCCGGAGCTGGCTGGGCACCTATCTGGTCGGCGCCGCATTCGCCTTCGGCTGGTCTCCCTGCATCGGGCCGATCCTGTCGGGAATCCTGACCGTGGCAGCGAGCCGTGAGACGGTCTTCCAAGGCGTGGCGCTGCTGGCGGTGTACTCGGCCGGGCTGGCCGTGCCGTTCCTGTTGACGGGCTGGAGCATCGAGTACTTCTTCCGGGTCTTCCATCGCGTGAAGCAGTACTTCCGGACCCTGGAGGTGGTTTCCGGCGGCCTGCTGGTGGCCATCGGTGTGCTCGTGGTGACCGACCAGCTCACGCGCTTCAACACCTACTTCGTATTCCTGAATCGCCTGGTGACGACGCTGGAGCAGAACCTGCTCTGAAGGAGGGAGGCCTGGTGCGCCCCATTCTCACTGTTCTGTTGGCCGCACTGCTGGCGGCCGCCTGCGGCCCCTCCGGCAGCGAGGGAGGCGCTTCCGGTGGGGACGATGCCTCGGCCGAGGAAACGCGAGAGCTCGCGCCCGACTTCACGCTCAACGACCTGTCGGGCACGCCCGTCCGGCTGGAGGAGCTGCGCGGAAAGGTCGTGGTCCTGGACTTCTGGGCAACCTGGTGCCCGCCCTGTGAGTTCCAGATCCCGATCCTGAACCAGGTGTACGAGGCCCACCAGGAGGTCGGTGACGTGGAGATCCTCGGCATCTCGGTGGATACCGAGGGCCCGGAGGTGGTGCAGGAGTACATCGCCAAGCACGAAGCGGCCTATCCCATCCTGATGGGCAGCGAGTCGCTGGCCCGCACGTTCGGGGCGCCCGGCTTTCCCTCGTTGATCGTCGTGGATCCGTCCGGGCGGATCGCCGACGTGCACGTGGGCCTGATCGAGGCGCTGGAGCTGGAGGAAGTGATCGCGACCGTCAAGGGCGAGGACGCTCCCAGCGAGGCCTCGGCTCCGCTCAACCAACCCGGCTGAGGTTCTCGGCAGCCCTAAAGGGCGCCCTCGATCCGGTCGAAAGCGTCCCTGTGGGCAGCCGCCCGCGGGGAGGCGCAGCCGGTGAGCATCCATCCGGGAGATACCGACTTCGAGGTCCGCCAGACCTTCGAGCGCGAGCTCGAGTCCGGCGAGGTGATCTTCGAGGAAGGCGATACCGGTGAGTTCCTGTACGTGATCCAGTCCGGCGAGGTGGAGCTGACCCGCGCCGTGGCCGAGGGCCGGCGCCTGGTCGGCCGCCTGGGGCCGGGCGAGTTCTTCGGCGAGATGAGCGTGGTGCTGGGCGGCGAGCGCCGCATCCGGGCCACCGCCGTGGCACCGGTCCGGCTCCTGACCATCGATGGCCAGACCCTCGAGGGCATGTGCGTGGAGCGTCCCGAGGTCGCGATCCGGGTCATCCAGCGCCTGGCCGGTCGCGTCATCGACCTGGAGAAGCGGCTGGCGGCGTTGGGAAGCGACGATCTGCTGCCGCCCATGGTACGGGTGCTGGTGCGCCGTGCGGAGACCGGCCAGGACGGCTCGGCCCGCGTGCGCTCGACCCTGCGCGACCTGGCGGAGGAATCGGGGCTCTCCATGCGCGAAGCGCACAGGGCGCTCCACAACCTGTTCGATCGCAAGGTTCTGCGCCTGGCGGACGACGTCCTGGAGACCGACGACCTGGAGTCCGTGTCCGCCTGCCTGGACGTCGCCTGAATCCTCAAGGTTCAATGAAATCGCGGGTTTGACGGCCTCTTCCGCGCTTGATAGCGTCCTGTCGCATCGCAGGGGGGCGTGCGCTGTCGACCTGGATCCGGTTCGTCGTCATGGTGGCGGTGCTCTGTTCGTTCGGAGCGCCGCAGGCCCGCGCCCAGCCCCTGGTCAGCGGACCGGGCGACATCCCGGTCTCCATCACCTCCGACGCGGTCGAGTTCGACCAGGATCTCGACGTCTTCACGGCCAAGGGCAACGTCCGCATCGAGCAGGGCGGCACCGTGTTGACCGCCGACTGGGTGGCTCTGAACAACTCGACCCGCCACGGGCTCGCCAGCGGGAACGTGCTCATCCTCGACGAAGGCGACGAGATCCGCGCGGACTTCCTGCAGTTCAACCTCGAGACCGGCCAGGGCGTCATGTACGAGGGCGAGCTGGTTACCGTCACCGGCTTCACGGTGAAGGGGAGCGAGCTCCGCCGGACCAGTGAGGACACCTACGAGTTCGAGAACCCGACGTTCACCACGTGTCAGTGCCCCGAAGAGGGGCGCAAGCCATGGCGGCTGCGCGCCAAGGAGGGAACTCTCGAGGTGGGCGGCTACGCCGTCACCAAGAACACCACCGTGGACATCCTGGGTGTACCGGTCCTCTGGACGCCTCGGGCGATGTTCCCGGTCAAGAGCGAACGCCAGTCCGGGCTCCTCTTTCCCACGTTCTCCAACACCTCGCGACGCGGCATGGAGATCGGCCTGCCGTTGTTCTGGGCGGCCCACCCGCAGGTCGGGGTGACCGTCACGCCTCGCTGGACCGCCGACCGCGGGATCAACGTGCGCGGCGAGCTCGAGTACCTGATCGGCGACGACAGTCGCAAGGACTTCGGGACCCTGTCCGCCACCGTGGTTCCCGAAGACTCGCAGGTCGTTCCCGACAGCAATGCCACGCCCTACGACAGCCTGCGCTG
>JAFDET010000004.1 GCA_019310195.1 Deltaproteobacteria bacterium | reverse complement strand
CGAGGGCCCGAGCGAACCAGCGCCGTGCCTCCAGGTTGGCCTCGCGGCGAAAGCGCCCGTAATGGAAGAGCCCGCGCAGCAGGGCGTCGTACGCATCGACGTCCTCGGTCCCGATGCCACGGACACGCCTTATCTCCGCATCGCGGATCTCCACCTGCAGTGCCGTCTGGATCTTCTCGGCAAGCTCGGACTGAACCGCGAAAATCGCGGCCAGCTTCCTGTCGTAGCGCTCGCTCATCGCGGCCAGCTTCCTGTCGTAGCGCTCGCTCCACAGGTGGAAGCCGCTGGTCGCGTCGATGAGCTGCGCCGTGATGCGCACGCGCCCGCCGGCTTTGCGCACGCTTCCCTCGAGGACGTAGCGAACACCGAGTTCGCGGGCGACGTCCTCCACCTTGACCGTCCGGCCCTTGTAGGTGAAGGCCGAGCTGCGCGAGATCACGAAGAGTGCGCCGTTTCGCGACAGCTCTGTCGTGAGATCCTCTGTGATCCCGTCGGCGAAGTACTCCTGCTCGGGGTCGGCGCTCATGTTCTCGAAAGGCAGCACGACGATCGAGGGTTTGTCGGGGAGCGGGGGATCGACCGGCGGCGCACCCGCGCCGGTCAAGTCAAGAACGAGGCCCAGCGGCCGCGGCCAGCTCGCCCACAGCCCGACTGCGATGAGAAGGAGGAGCGCCGCCCCCGCCGCAAGCGCGGTGCGCATCCGCGGGGCCCGGCGTGCAGGCGCCGCCGACTCGTGCGCGTTCCGCGGCTCGACCCGATACACGCGGACCGGTGCCGGGATGTTCTTGACCGCCCGCTCGCCCAGATCGACGTACGCGGCCTCGAGCTTGGTGCAGACCTGTTCATGGACGGCCGCCGAGATGCAGACGCCGCCCGCCTCCGCCAGGCTCTCCAGGCGTGCAGCGATGTTCACCCCATCGCCGTAGAGCCGGCCTTCCTCCACCAGCACGTCGCCGAGATGGATACCGATGCGGAACGTCATCCTGCGCTCGTCGGGGACCGGGTCGTTGCGGGCGCCGACGACGCGCTGGATCTCCAGCGCGCAGCGGGTCGCGTCGAGGGCGCTCGGGAACTCCGCCAGCAGGTTGTCGCCCGGGGCGTCGACGACGCGCCCGCGGTGCTGGCGGACCAGCACGCCGAGCTGCTCGCGGTAGGCGACGATGGTGCGAAGCGTCTGCTCCTCGTCCGCCGCCATCAGCCGGCTGTAGCCGACCACGTCGGCGGAGAGGATCGCGGTGAGTCTGCGCTCGGTCCCGGAAGCCATCAGGCCGCTCCGTTTTGCGGAGGGCTCAGTCTACTCCGAAGGGCCTCGGCGGTCTGTGGCGGGCGGCAGGTTTCTGGGTCAGGACTTCAGGTCCGCCCCGCTCGTGATCCGCGGACCACGATCTTCACCCGTCGCCTGAGCCGAACTCGACGCGCCCTCTCGGGAGAGAAGGCGGCTGCTGCAGCCACCTCACGCCGCCCGTGCGACCATCGGGGTGCGCCCGACTGCCGCTCCGTCACGAAAGGCTACCCCTGCGAGCATCAGCGGCACCAGCCCAGCCGCATTGATCCGTCTCCGGCGCAGCGGAGCTACGGCCACACCCGCTCGAGTAACGCGCCCGGCACGCCGCCCCGCGCGCTCCCCCTCCATCCCCACCTTCTTCGTAAGGCACGGCAAGGGCCGCAGAGAAAGGCGTCAGTCGATCTCGAGCGCCCCGACGAGGTCCGCCACCCGCGCGAAGCCGTGGCGTTCGGCGTAGACGGCGATGCCTTCGGCCACTTCGGCGGCGGCCATGGGGTTGATGTAGTTGGCGGTGCCCACCTGCACGGCGCTGGCGCCGCAGAGCAGGAACTTGACGGCGTCGTCGCCGGTGGCGATGCCGCCGATGCCGCAGACCGGGATCGAGACCGCGCCCGCCGCCTGCCAGACCATGCGCAGGGCCACGGGGCGGATGGCCGGGCCGGAGAGGCCGCCCAACACGTTGCGCAGGGCCGGGCGCCGGGTCTCCAGGTCCACTTCCAGGGCCTGGAGGGTGTTGATCAGGGCGAGACCGTCGGCGCCCTCGCCTTCGCAGACCCGGGCCATCTCGGCGATCGAAGTCACGTTGGGCGAGAGCTTGATGATGACCGGCAGCGAGCTGGCGCTGCGGACGGTTCGCACCAGGTCGGCCAGCAGCTCCGGGTTCTGGCCAAACTCGATGCCGCCCGCCTTCACGTGGGGGCAGGAGGCGTTGATCTCGAGGCCGGCCACCTTGTCGACGCCCGTGAGCCGTTTGCAGACCTCCGCGTACTCGTCGGGCGCGGTGCCGAAGACGCTGGCGATCACCGGCACGCCGTCGGGCAGCGCCGGCAGCTTCTCCGAGATGAAGGCTTCGACGCCCACGTTCTCCAGGCCGATGGCGTTGAGCATGCCGGCCGGCGTCTCGACGATGCGCTTGGGCAGGTTTCCCGTGCGCGGCTGCGCCGTCAGGCTCTTGGCGACGAAGCCGCCGATGCGGCGCAGGTCCAGGAACGGCGCGAACTCGGTGCCGTAGCCGAAGGTTCCGGAGGCCGTCAGCACCGGGTTGCGCAGCGCGATCCCGGCGAAGTCCACCTGGGTATCGACGCTCACGCCAAGTTCTCCCAGTCCACGCGCTCGGCCTCGAAGACGGGCCCGTCGCGGCACACCAGCCCGAAGCCACCGCCGGCCAGCGGCGCGGCGCAGCCCAGGCACACGCCGAAACCGCAGGCCATGGGGTTCTCCAGCGAGACGAGGGCGGGCTGACCGGCGTCGGCCGCCAACTCGGCGGCGGCGCGCATCATGGGCGTGGGGCCGCAGGCGTAGACGCGCGCCGAGCCGCCCTGGGCCAAAGCCTCGCGCAGCAGGTCCGTCACCAGGCCGCGCTGGCCGCGGCTGCCGTCCTCGGTGGCCAGGTGCAGGTCCACGTCCAGCGCCGCGAAGTCATCCTGGCCCATCAGATCGTCGGCGCTGCGGGCGCCCAGCAGCACGCTCACCGGTGCGCGTCCGATCGCGCGCGCCGCCAGCTCGTACAACGAGGCGACTCCCGTGCCTCCGCCGACCAGCAGCGCGCGTTCGCCGGCCTCGGGAAGCGAAAACGCCCGGCCCAGGGGGCCGACCACGCGCACGCGCTGGCCGGGTTGCGCCTCGGCCAGCAGCGCCGTGCCGCGGCCGTGCACCTTGTAGAGCACCTCGACCTGCGAGCCTTCGTACTGGCGATAGACCGCCATGGGCCGCGGCAGCAGCGGGTCGTCACGCTCGGCCGCACCCCGCGCCCCAGGCGAGAGCATCACGAACTGCCCGGGAGCGAAGCCGGGCCAGTCCGGAATGGCCACTCGCAGCCGGTGGTTCACCCCGCCCTCGGCCGCATTCTCCAGCACCTCGGCATCGACACGAAGGGGTGTGTTCACGCGGCGGCCCGTGTGAGCAGCACGGCGTCGTCCCCGTCGGCGTAGTAGCGCGCGCGCAGGCCCACCTCGTCGAAGCCCAGGCCGGCGTACAGGCGCCGTGCCGCCGCGTTCGAGGCCCGCACCTCCAGGTGCACCACCGAGGCCCGCACCAGGCAGGCCCGCACCAGCGCCGTGGCCACGCCGCGGCGACGCCAGGCCGGATCGACACCCACTCCCAGCACGTACAGCTCCGACGCCACGAGACGCTCCTCCAGCCAGCCGACCACGCGACCCGCTTCGTCGCGGGCAGCCCACGTCTCGGCGAGCCGCGGCTCGCCGGCGCCGGGCAGGATCGCTCGCGCCAGCTCCCGCACCCGGAATGCGTCCTCGGACCGCGCGCGGCCGATGGCTCCGCCGAAGCGCGCGTCAGTCACGCTGCACCTCGATCCCCAGCTGGCGGATCTTGCGCGACAGGCTCTCCCGCGCCATGCCCACGGCCTCAGCCGTGCGCGAGATGTGCCAGCCGTGCTCCTCCAGGCGCGCCATCAGATACTCGCGCTCGAAGCTCTTGCGCGCCTCGTCCAGGGTCGCCGGATCGCCGGGCGCCGAACGCGCGCCCGCGCGCACCGACTCCGGCAGGTCCGCCTCGACGATGCGCGGACCCCTCGTCATCAGCACCAGGCGCTCCATCAGGTTGCGCAGCTCGCGCACGTTGCCCGGCCACGCGTAGGCCTCCAGCCGCGCCATGGCCCGGGCCGCCACCTCCTTGGGGCCCGCGCCCGACTCGCGGCAGAACTCGTCGACGAAGGCGCGGGCCAGGTGCGGAATGTCGCCGCGGCGCTCGCGCAGCGCGGGAACGTGGAAGGGAATCACGTTGAGCCGGTAGTAGAGATCCTCGCGGAAGCGCCCTTCCGCGATCTCCTTCTCCAACGCCTTGTTGGTGGCCGCAATCACGCGCACGTCCACCTCGATGGTCGCGGTGCCACCCACGCGCTCGAACTTGTGCTCCTGGAGGATGCGCAGGATCTTGGCCTGGGTCTTGAGGCTCATGTCCGCGATCTCATCCAGGAAGATCGTGCCCCGGTCCGCCAGCTCGAACTTCCCGATCTTCTGCTGCACGGCGCCAGTGAAGGCGCCCTTCTCGTGGCCGAAGAGCTCCGACTCGATCAGCTCCTCGGGGATCGCCGCGCAGTTGACCTCGATGAAGGGCCCGTCCGCACGTCCGCTCTGCACGTGAATCTGCCGCGCCACCAGCTCCTTGCCGGTGCCGTTCTCGCCGCTGATCAGGACCCAGCCGTTGGTGGGCGCGGCGATCTCGATCTGCTGCTTCAAGCTGGTGATCACGTCGGAGTCGCCCAGGATCTCGTGCGCGCGCAGGGCTCGGGCCCGCAGCTCCAGGTTCTCCCGCTCGAGCCGCGAGCGGTCCAGCGCGTGCTGAATCGTGAGCAACAGCTTCTCCACCGAGAGCGGCTTCTCGATGAAGTCGTACGCGCCCAGCTGGGTGGCGCGCACGGCGGTCTCGATGGTGGCGTGCCCACTCATCAGCACGACGGGCAGCTCGGGACGCGTGCGCCGCATCTCTTCCAGGATGTCCACGCCGTCGCGCCCGGGCATGGCGATGTCCAGCAGCACCAGATCCGGGTCCGCGCCCTGACCGCCGCGCAGCGCTTTGAGACCCTCCTCGCCGTCGGCGGCGCAGCGGGTGGCGTAGCCCTCGTCGGCCAGGAGCCCCGCGAGCGAGTCGCGGATACTCTGCTCGTCGTCGACGATCAGGATGGTTTCCGGCACCTAGGCTCCCCGGACCGGCAGCTCGACGATGAAGCGCGAGCCCTGCGGCTTGTTGTCGTGCACTCGGATGTAGCCGCGGTGGTCCGCCACGATGCGCGAGACGATGGCCAGACCCAGACCGGTGCCGTGGGTCTTGGTCGAGAAGTAGGGCTCGAAGATGCGGCGCCGATCCTCCGGCCGGATGCCGACGCCCTGGTCGCCCACCTCCACCCGCACCGTCTCCAGGGGCGCGTCGTGCACCGTGCGCACCTCGATGCGGACCGGCTCGTCGGCGGCGGCGCGGCGCTCGCCGCAGGCGGCGATGGCATTGTCGATCAGGTTGGTCAGCACGCGTCGGGTCTGCTCCGCGTCCAGCTCCACGCTGGGCAGCGCCGGATCCAGGGCCGTGGCGAAGCGCACGCCCTGGGTTCCCTGGTAGCTCGCGACGCACTCGGCTACCAGCGCGTTCAGGTCGTGGGGCCGCGGGTGGGCGGCCGGCAGCCGCGCGAAGTTGGAGAACTCGTCCACCAGCCGTTTCAACGTCTCCACCTGGCCGGTGATCGCGCCGACGCACTCGTCGAAGACCTTCAGGTCCGCCGGGTCGTCGGCCACGCGCCCTCGGAAGCGACGCCGCAGCCGCTGGGCCGAGAGCTGGATGGGCGTGAGCGGGTTCTTGATCTCGTGGGCGATGCGGCGAGCGACCTCGCGCCAGGCCTCCATGCGCTGGACCTTGACCACCTGGGAGTAGTCGTCGAACACCATCACGATTCCGACGCGCCCACCCTCCTCGTCCTGAAGCAGGGTCATGGTCACCAGCAGGGTGGCCACCTCGTCGGCCACGGGGAGCTGCACCTGGCGGCGCAGGCTCTCGCGCATGCCCGGCACCAGCTGCGCCTGGAGCTCCTGCACCAGCTCCAGGTGCTCGGGCCGGGTGATCACCTCCTCCAGCTTGCGGCCCACCACACCCACGCCCGGCGGCACGCCCAGTAGGCGCTGGGCTGAGGGATTGATGGTGCCGATGCGCCCCTCGCCATCCACCGAAACCACGCCGGCACCCACGTTGCGCAGCACGATTTCCATGTAGCTGCGGCGCTGGTCGAGCTCCGCGTTGGAGGCCTCGAGACCCTGGCGCGCCTCCTTGATGTCGCGGGTCATGCGGTTGAACGACGCGACCAGGAAGCCGACCTCGTCGTCGGAGGTGGGCTCCACCACCACGTCCAGGTTGCCCCGCGCCACCTCGGCGGTGCCCTCGGCCAGCGCGCGGATGGGCGTGGTCACGCCCCGGGCCAGGCGAAATCCCATCCACGTGGCCAGCAGCAGTATCACGAAGAAGGCCAACAGCAGCTCCAGCAGATAGGCGGCGCGAATCTGTCCCGTCTTGGGCAGGAGCTGCCGGTAGTCGGCCAGGGTCTCGTGGATGGTGGCGATCTTGCCGGCCAGGGGGACCGGCACGAAGCGGCTCACCACCACCGCCCCCAGGGTCTTCCCGTCGTGGAAGCCGGAGCGGATCGGAACCGCGCCGCGCACCAGGTCACCGCTGTCCCCGGGCTCGACGCGCGTGGCGGACGTGCCCTCGAGGGCCGAGCGCACGAAGTCGCTCTCCGGCCGCGAAAAGCTGGAGTCGGGGATCTCGGGGTTCACGGCCACGACCAGCTCGCGGCCGGTGGTGCTGAAGACCTCCACGACGCCCAGGTTGTACTCGCGCTGCTTGCGCATCACGAAGTCTTCCAGGGCGGACAGGTCGTCCTCGCGCAGCATGTTGGCCGCGGTGATCTGCTCGGCGATCAGGGCGCCGAAGTGGATCGCGTTGTCTCCCTCGACGGTGTAGGCGATGTCGGCCACGTCGCGCGCTTCCTCGAGGGCGCGCTCCATGCGCAGGCCGAACCAGCTGTCGATGGACGACGCGATGAAGTAGCTCGACACAGCCAGCAGCCCGGTGGTGGGCAGGAAGGCGATCAGCACGAAGGCGGCGACGAACTTGAGGTTGAGGTGGGATCCCAGGATCCCCCGGCGCCGCTCGGCCAGGATCTTCCAGAAGTTGCGGGTGATGAAGAAGACCAGGACCACGATCAGCATGACCGTGACCGCGTTCAGGAACAGGAACAGCGCCGAGTCGCCCAGTGCGCTGGTGGCGCCCGACAGGGACGGCAGGGTGATCAGCGTGATGATCATCCCCACCAGCAGGATGCCGATGATGGTCTCCCGGCGGCGGCGCTTGACCTCCGCCACGGGCAGCGGCGGCCGGGTAGGCCGCTCGACGGGGCGCGGCGAGGGCTCGGGCGCGCTCCGGTCGGGCGTGCGGTTCTGGACCATGCAGGGGACCTCGCCGGGGCTCTCAGCGGGCGTGGGGGCCCGCGGGCACCTCGCCCTTCGGACCTGTAACTCGCTGAAAATCCTATTCAAACCGCCAATCGGGCGCAAGCGAATTGCTTAAAGGCCGGCACCCGACGCGTCGATGGTAGGAACGCCCCCCGCTACCGCCAGCGGAAGGAGACGTGCGCCCGTGAACCCGGCTCTCGAGCGCCAGCAACAGCAGTTCGAGGCGGACCCCAGCAATGTCCCGGCATTCGAGGCCCTCGAGGAGCACCACTTCCTCGGCGGCGAGTGGGACGCCCTGGTCGCGCTGTACGAGCAACGCCTCACCGCCCCCGATCTGGAGACCCGGCCCGCCGTCCAGGCCCGGCTGCTCTTCCGCCTGGCCCAGGTGCTGGAGGAGCGCTGCGAACGGTCCAACGACGCGCGTACTCGCTACGAGCAGGCGGCCCGCCTGGCGCCCGACTTCCAGCCGGTGCTGCGCCGGCTGCGCGTCCTCTACACCGAGAACTCCCAGTGGGAGCTGGCGCTCCAGATCGGCGAGCTCGAGGCATCCACGCCCATGCGCCCCGTCGAGCGGGCCGCCTTCCAGGTGGAAATGGGCCGCATCTGGCTCGACCGGCTGGGCGAGACGGAGCAGGCCCTGGAGCTCTTCGACCGCGCACTGCGCGATGACGTGCGCTCCCAGGACGCCCTGCGCGGGCGGGCCCGGGCGCTGGCCGCGTTGGAGCGGACCCCCGAGGCGGTGGAGAGCCTGGAACGCATCCTCACCACGACGCCGGCGGGCCCGGAGCAGGCCACCGTGCTCCTGGAGATGGCGCAGATGTCGGAAGACCACGCCGAGCGCTCGGCCGACCTCTACGCCCGCGCGCTGCAGCTCGCGCCCGACGACCCGGCCGTGGTGGAGGCGGCGGCGCAAGCCGCCGTGCGCGCCGAAAAATGGGACGCGGCCTGCGACCTGGCGGAGCGGCGCTTCGCGCTGACGGCCGGTGCCGAGCGACGGGTGCAGATCGCTCTGGAGACCGCGGGCCTGCTGCTGGAGCACCGCGGCGAAACCGCGGCCGCGCGGTCCTGGCTGGAACGCGCGGCGGAGCTGGCCCCCGACGACTGCCGCGTCCACCTGGCGCTGGCCGACGCCAACGCCCTGCTCGGCGACGACGCGGCACACCTGGCGGCGCTGGAGCGCGCGGCGACGCTGGCGCCGAACCAGCTTCCCGTGGACGCGCTGCTCGAGCTGGGCGAGGCGCGCCTGGCCGGCGGCGACGCCGACCAAGCCCTCGTACCCCTGCGCCTGGCCCTGGAACGCGCGCCCGAGCGCAGCGAGATCCTGGACGCCCTGCTCGAGGCCCATCGCGCCCGGGGCAGCCACGACGAGCTGATCGACCTGCTCGAGACCCGGGCCGCCACCGCCGACGGACGCACCCGAGCCGAGGCCCTGGCGCAGATCGCTGCCATCCACGAGCGCCACGGTGACGAGGAGGACGCGGCGAACGAGGCCTTGCTGCGCGCCTTCGACACCGACCCGACGACGCCCGGCGTCGCCGTCGCGCTGGAGCGCCTGTACCGCAAGGCGGAGGAGTGGGACGAGCTGCGGCGCATCCTGGAGCGAGCGCGCGACGCCGCTCCCGAAGACGAGCGCCCCGCCCTGCTCTGCAGCCTGGGCGAGCTGTTCGCCGGCCCTCTCAACGAGGCGCACGGTGCGCAGGAGCGCGCCCGCGGCTGCTTCGAGGCCGTGCTGGATGTGGATCCGGCGGCCGAGCGGGCGCTGCGCGGGCTGGCCGAGCTGGCTGCGGCAGGCGGCGACCAGGCCACGCTGCTGGCCGCCTGGGAGCGCGAGGTCGAAGCCACCGGCGACGCGGCCCGTCGCCTGGAGCTCTGTCGTCAGCTGGCCCAGCGCCACGAGGAGCAGGGCGACACCGCACGCGCCGCTCGCTACGCGGAGCGGGTCGCCTCCGAAACCCCCGACGACCCCGACGCCCTGGCCAGCTGCGCGGAGCTGCTGGAGCGACTGGAGTGCCACGACGCCCTGACGAGCGTGCTGGAGCGCCTGGCCCCTCACCGCGTGGGAGCCCCCCGCGCGGCGCTGGAGAAGCGCCTGGCCGCATTGCACGCGGCCGGCGGCCGCAGCGAGGCCGCCGTGGAGCGGCTCGAGGCCGCCGTGGACGCCGACCCCGACGACGTCGAGGCGCTGCGCGAGCTGGCCGGCCGCCTGCGCGAGGCGAATCGCCTGGACGCCCTGGCGCGCACGTGGCGAAATCTGGCGGCGCGCGTCAACCCTGCGGAGAGCGCGCAGATCCTCTCGGACCTGGCCGCCCTGCTGGTGGAAGAGCTGAGCGATCCGGATGCTGCGGTGGTGGTGCTGTGGCGGCTGGTGGAAGACCCGGACGCACCCTCGGACGTGGACAAGCGGCTGGAGCAGGCCCTGGAGCGCACCAGCCGCTTCGGCGAGCTGGCCCAGCGGCTCTTCGAACGCCGCCAGACCGTCGAGGACGGCAGCCCGGAAGCGCTGGAGCTGGATCTGCGCCGCGCTCGCGTGCTGCGGGTCCACCTGGGCCAGAACGAGCAGGCGGCGCCCCTGTACCGCGCGGCCTACGAAAGGTTGGGCGCCGAGGACCCGCGCTCTCTCGAACCCCTGGACGGGCTGGAGGAGTGCGCACGCGGGGCCGGCGACGACGCGGCCCTGGCCTGGGCACTGGGAGAACGCGCGCGCCACGCCCAGGACGGCGAGCAGTGGGCGCACGCGCAGCTCGAGCGGGCAATGCTGCTGGAGGAGCGGCTGGGCGAGCTGGAAGACGCCCGCCGCGTGTACGCGGATCTGGTCGAGGCCGGGGGACCGGTCGCAGGCGAGGCGGACACGCGCCTGATCCGGCTGCTGGAGCGCCTGCGCGCCTGGCAGCCGCTGCGTGAGCGGCTCGAGGCGCAAGCGGCCCAGGCCGACGCCAGCGAAGCCGTCGCTTTGCACGAACGCGCCGCCGAGCTGTGTCTGCGACGCCTCGACGACCCGGACGGCGCGGCGCGAGCCCTGTCGGCCGCAGTCGAGCTTGCCCCGGAGCGCATCGAGCTCTGCGAACACCTGGCGCGGCTGCACGAGGATGCGGGCCACCCGGGCGAAGCGCGACGCGCGCTGGAGCGTGCCCTCGAGAACGATCTCGGCTCGAGCCGCGAGGTCGCGCTGCACTGTTCCGCCGCGCGCTTGGCGCGGGCCGAGGACGACGAGCACGCGGCGCGCGCCCATCTGGAGCGCGTGCTGGAACTCGAGCCGGGCCATGCCGACGCCGTGGCCCTGCTGGCGGATCATTACCGCAGCCAAGGACGCACCGAAGAGCTGATCGAGCTGCTCACCTCGCGGCTCGGGGTGCTCGAAGCGATGCAGCCGCCGGATCCGGCCGGCGCCACCAGCCTGCGGGTCCGCATCGCGGAGCTGCAGGATCAGACCCTGGGCGATGCCGACGCTGCCGTGCGAACCCTGGCTCCCGCGGCCGGGCGCGTGGACACGTCGGCCGAGGACGGTCTGGGCGCGGCGGCCGAGGCCGCCACCCCGCTGGCGGACCTGCTGGCTCGCGAAGGACGCCTGGACGACCTGGTGCAGCTTGCGACGCGCATGCGCGAGGCGACCCGCGATCCGGCCGCGTGCGCCGACTGGGGCGTGCGCCTGGGCGCGGCCCTGCGCGAGTGCGGCGACGCCGGCCGCGCCATCGCCTGCTACCGCGACGTACTGGGCCGCCGGCCGGGCGACGCTTCGGCGCAACAGGCTCTGCGCGAGCTCTACCGCGAGGTGGGCGACTGGGAGCCGCTGGCGCGGCTGCTGGAGGCGCAGCTTCGCACGCTGGCGGGTGAGGAGGAGGTGGCGCTGCGGGTCGAGCTGGCGGGCGTGCTCAGCGAGCACCTGGGACGACCCGCGGATGCGCTGGCGCACCTGCGCCGGATTCTCGAGGTCGTGCACGGACACGCGCAGGTGGCCGACGCCGCACTGGCGCTGGCCGAGGAGCTAGGCGCCTCGGACGTGCTGCTGGAACTGGTGGATGCGGCGATCACCCACGCTGGGGACCGCCCGCGCCGCGCCACCCTGCTGGTGCGACGAGGCCGGCTGCTGAGCGGCCCTCTGGAGCGAGCCGGCGAAGGCGTAGCGGCATTCCGCGAGGCGCTGGCGCTGCTGCCCGACGATCCCAATGCGCGCGCCGCGCTGCGGGCGGCCCTCGAGCAGATGGGGGACTGGCACGCCTACCTGGACGAGCTGCACCTGCAGCTGCAGGCCAGCCCCAGCGACGAACGCGTCGCGCTGCTGGAGCGCGCCGTGGCGATCGCCGAGGAGCACCTGTCACCCGACGCAGCGCTTCCCTGGCTGGAGCGGCTGCGCGTGGAGCGCTCCGACGATGCCGACGTGGTCAAGCGGATTGCCGAAGTTCATCGCCGCGCCGGACGCCCCGAGGCGCTGCTGCGCGCCTTGGAGGCGCAAGCCGCGCTCACCTCGGACAACGACCAGCGTCGCGAGCTGGAGCTGGAGGTGGCCCAGGTGCTGGAACGCGACCTGGGCTCGCCCGCGCGCGCCCTGGCCGCCTTGGAAGCCACGCACCACGAGGATCCCCGACACCCGGGTGTGCTGGCCGAGCTGGACCGGCTCTACGAAGCGGGCGAGCGCCCCCGCGACCGGGCCGAGATCCTGGAGAAGCGGCTGGCCGCTACGCCCGAAGCGAAGAGCGGCCCGCTGCATCGCGCGTTGGCGGAGCTGTACCGGGGTCCGCTGGTCGACTCCGCCCGGGCGGCGGAGCACTTTGCGGCGGCGCTCGAGCACGAAGCCACCGGGCCGGCCGGCCTGCTCCAGGCCCGCGGTCAAGCCCTGCGCGAGGCGGGTCGCATGCTGGCCTGGGCGGAGGTGGCGGAGGCCGAGCTCGAAGCCCTGGACGCCGACGACCCGGTCTTCCGCGAGCGCCGCCGCGAGCTGCACCGGACCCTGGCCGATTCCTACCGAAGGAATCTCGGCGACCCCGACGCCGGCCTGCGCCACCTGCGCGCCCTGCTCGACGCGCCGGAGCCGGAAGCCGACGACGACCTGGCGCTCGCCGAACGCCGGGCCTGCGAGACGGCGCTGCTGGACGCCCTGCGCCGAGACGGCGCCCATGCCGAGCTGGCCACGCGCCTGGCGCAGCGCCTGAAGCGCGATCCCGACGCGCGCGGCTGGCTCGAGCTGGCGCGGCTGCGCGAGGAGCGACTGCACGCTCCGGCCGCCGCGGCCGAGGCCTACGCGGCAGCCTTGGACGCGGACCCCGAAGACCTGGACGCGCTGCGCGGCCGGCGCCGCACCGCCGAGCGCCAGGCGGACTTCGAAGCCGTAGCGCAGTGCCTGGAGCGCGAGCTCGAGCTGCGCGGAGAAGCCTCCGCGCACGAGCGCGCGGGACTGCTGCGCGCCCTGGGCGACGTGTGCCGCCGCCACCTGGGAGCCACGACGCGCGCCAGCCGCGCCTTCGCCGAGGCCCTGGAGACGCTTCCCGGTGACCTGGGCGCCGTGCGCGCTCTGGAGGAGCTCTTCGAAGCCATGGAGGACTGGCAGGGCGCCGCCGATCTCCTCGGCAGCGAGATCGAGCTGCTGGGCGACGCGGAGTCGGAGCGCCGCCGCACGCTGCACCTGCGCGTGGCGGACCTGGCCTCGCAACGACTGAGTGACCCGGCGCGTGCGGTGCACAACCTGCGGGGCGCCGACCGCCTCGCCGAGCTGGAGGCGCCCCGGCGGCGTCTGCTGGCCGACCTGCTGCGCGAGTCCGGCGACCTCGAGGGCTGCGCGGCCGAGATGACGCGCTGGTGCGACAGCGAGGGAATGCCGGCGTCCGGCGCCGACCACCTGGCGCTGGCCGAGGTGATCCAGGAGCTGGGCCGGGACGAGGCCGCGCTGGCGCGCGTCGAGCGCGGGCTGGAGATCGAGCCCGGCAGCGGCGCCCTGTGGTGCGCGTGCGCCCGGCTGCATGAGACGCTGGAGGCGCCCGAGCGCGCCGCGGAGGCCTGGGCGGCGGCGGCGGACGCCAGCGGAGATTCGAACGCGGCCTGCTACCTGCTACGGGCTGCGGAGCTGGTAGAGGCCACCGAGCCCGAGCGTGCCCTGGACTGGCTGCGTCGCGGCAGCGAGCGGGACCCCGGCGCTCCGGAGGTCCACGCCAAGCACGCCAGTCTGGCCGAGCGCTGCGGAGAGGCGGACGAAGCGGAGGCCGCGGCCGGGCGCAGCCTCGATCTGGCGGCTGCCGGATCGCACCTCACTGCGGAAGCCCAGCTGGAGGCGGCCCTGGTTGGAGCGCGAGCGGCGCAAGCCCGCGGCGATCTCGAGGCGACGACCCGTTTCTCCACCACCGCCCGAGCCATCGATCCGGACTCGCTGGAAGCACTGTCCATCGAGGCGCGCGTGCTCTTCGCCATGGGCGAGATCCAGGGTGCCCGGCGGGCCCTGGAGCGGCGCCTGGAAGCGGCCGGCAACGCCGGCTACGACGAGCGCGCCGAGCACCTGGCGCTGCTGGGCGCGGCGCTGGAAGCGGCCGGCGAGCTGGACCCGGCCCTGACCCGCTACGGCGAAGCGCTGGAGTTCGACTCCGAGTGCGACGACGCCCGTGCGGGTGTGGTCCGCGTGCACGAGCGGGCCGGGCGCTTCGACGATGCACTGGAGGCGCGACTCGCCTGGGCCGAGCACGCCGCAGCGCCCATCCGCGCGCGACAGCTGGTGCGCGTGGCCGAGCTGGAGCTGGCCCGCGGCGGCAGCGACGAGGATGCGGAGGCCCACGTGCGCCGCGCGCTCGAGGCCGACCCTGCCAGCGCCGACGCCCACCTGCTGCTGACCACGCGGATGGCCGAGAGCGGCCGGCACGAAGAGGCCCTGGAGCTCTGCACGGCCGGCCTCGAACACGCCAGCGCAAGCGACGTTCGCGCGCGCCTGGCTTGCCTGCGAGCGCAGCTTCTGGAGCTGCGCGGCGAGCGCCGGAGCGCCGCCGAGGCGTGGGGTATCGCCGCGCAGGCGGATCCCTCGAGCGGCGGAGCCGCCCTGTCCCAGGCCCGCATCCTGCGTGCGCTGGGCGAGTGGGAGGCCGCCGCCGAGGCCCTGGCCCACTTCGCCGAACGGCATCTCGACCCCAGCGATCCGGGCCTGGCGCCCGTGCAGTTCCAGCGCGGAAGACTGCTGGCAGGCCCTCTCGAACGAGTGGACGAGGCACTGGATGCATACCGGGCCGCGATCGCGGCCAACCCACGCTTCCGCGAAGCGCACGCGGCCCTCGCGGGTCTGCTGGTGCACCAGCCCGAGAGCTGGGACGAGGCCCTGGCGCGCCTGCGCGACCTGCTCGAGGCGAAGCCCACCGATGCGGCGCACCTGCGCGGCGTTCTGAAGATCGCGCAGGGCCGCGAGCGCTCTTCCGCCGTGCACCTGGGACGGAGGGTCCTCAGCGCGCTGGGCGCCGCCACGGCAGAGGAACGCGAGCACGACCCGGTGCGCATCGAGCCGACCTTCCCGGCGCCCGGCGGCCTGGAAAACCCGGTCTGGGAATGCGCACGGCGCCTGGCCGTTGCAGTGGCCGAGGAGATCGGACGCGCGTTGGGCGCGCCCGCGGAGTCAGCGCCGGTCGGAGATCCCGGCGACCCTCTGGCGGCCTACCGCACGGCCGCGCTGGCGGCGGAGGGGGAGCTGGCCGCCCCCGGCCTCGTGCCCCTGGAAGACGGCCAGGTGGCCGAAGTGCTGCGCATCGTCGCCGAGCTGGCCTGCGACGCCGAGCAGGTCCACGGTGACGGCCACCGCGTGAATCGGCTCTCCAGCGAGCTGGGCCGCCGTGCCCGGCGCCGGCTGCGCCGCGAACTGGGCTCGGTGGCAGCCCGCGAGATCGCGGAGATCGACTTCGCGGCCTGGCGCTGCGAGCTGCGCACCCTGGCCCACTTCCAGGCACTGGCGCAGAGCGGGAGCGATCTGCGCACCGCACTGCTGGCGCTGCTGGAAAGCGACGCCGGATGCGAGCGACCGGGGCCGAACGCGGACCTGGCCGCAGCCCTGGAAGGCGCACCGGCAGCCCTGGCGCTGCTGCGGCGCGTGGTCCTGTCCTGGATCGACGGAATCTGAGCCGGTGAGCCGTGCCAGCGCCCTGCGCGAGCAGCGCCGCTACCGCCGCCTCACCGTACGCCTGGACGTGAGCTGGCGCGTCGAGAACGACGGTCGGGTCGGTGCGGCCCTCGCCACCACCCTGGGTGCAGGGGGCCTGTTCATCGCCACCGAATCGCCGCTCGCACCCGGCACCCAGCTCCGGGTCCGCTTGCGGCTGCCGGGGGGCCACGGCGACCACGAGCTGGCGGGCCGGGTGGTGTGGGCCAACGCACCATCGACGCCGGGCGTCCCGCCTTCGGGCCGCGGCATGGGGATCAGCTTCAGCGACCGCAACGCCCAAGCCCGCCTCGCCCACGACCTGGAACGCTACGCCGCAACGGAACCTACGGGACAGTCCCACTAGTTCCGGCCTGCGTGCAGGCCGGAACTAGTGGGACTGTCCCGTAGGTTCCGCTATGCGGTGGCGGTGCGGAGGGCGCCGTAGGAGATGGGCTCGGCGTAGCTGTCGGCGACGTTGGCCGGCTCACTCCAGGCCCTGGCGCGTCGGGCCAGCTCGCCCACCATGCGCTGGTGCAGTGCGTGGCCACCGCGCTCGACGATCACATGGCCCTGCACGGGCATGCCGAGGAGCGCCAGGTCACCCACCAGATCCAGCACCTTGTGGCGCACGAACTCGTCGCCCCAGCGCAGGCCTTCCGGGTTCATCACGCCGACTTCGTCGAGGACGATGGTGTTCTCCAGCGACCCACCCCGCGCCAGACCGGCGCGCCACAGGGCCTCGACCTCGTGCAGGAAGCCGAACGTGCGCGCCCGGGCCAGCTCCGCCTCGAAGCTGCCGTTCACCAGCTCCAGGCCGCGCAGGGACTGACGACCAATGCACGGATGCGCGAAGTCGACCGCGTAGCTCACCCGCAGGGTCCGGGCGGGCTCGATCCGGATGCGCTTCTTGCCATCCCGGATCTCCAGGGGCGAGCGCACCCGCAGGACCCGCCGAGGGGCGTCCTGCTCGAAGATGCCGGCCTGGCGAACCAGGAACACGAACGGTGCAGCGCTGCCGTCCATGACGGGAATCTCCGGCCCATGAACCTCAACGCGGACGTTGTCGATGCCCAGGCCGTAGAGCGCGGCGAGCAGATGCTCCACCGTCCCCACACTGGTGCCGGCGCGGCCCAGCGTGGTGGCGTTGAGTGTGGCCGTCACGCTCTCCGAGGCGGCCGGAACTTCCACGGGCAGCCCGACGTCGGTTCGCTCGAAAATGACCCCGGTGCCTGCACGAGCCGGATGGAGAGTCAGCTCGACCGGTGAGCCACTGTGCAGCCCAATCCCGGTACAGCTGACCTTCTCCGCGATCGTCCGTTGAAACACGCTCCCCCCCCCATGCCCAGCGATGCTCTGCGGTCACCCTAGCCCGGCCCCTTCCATGAAGGAGCCATGAAGCTGCCGCTCGGAGTAGCAATGTCCGTGCCGCATGAAAGCTAGTCAACCCCTCGCGTTTCGGAAGTTTTAATCCCTCGTTAATCAAGAGAAAATTCCAGGCGAAGCTGCCGGTTAAAGTGTGCCCCGTGGGGACATCGGGGCTTAGGAGTGATGCTTGGGTTACGGCCGTGACTGATCCGTCACACAGTTCGGCCCGGAAATGCCCCTCGGGGGCTCCTGACGCCGCAGCCCTTAGCGCTTGGCCCGTGCGGCCTTGAGCTCCGCCAGGATCTCCCGTGCATTGGCGTAGCGGGCGTCCGGGTCCTTCTGCATGCAGCGCCGCACCACGTTGGCCAGGACCTCGGGAATGCGGGGGTTCACCGAGGTGGGATCCGGCGGCGGCGTGTGCACGTGGTGGTAGGGGATATTCCCCTCCATGAAGGGCAGCCGCCCGGTGCACAGCTCGAAGACCGTGACGCCCAGAGAGTAGATGTCGGTGCGGTGGTCGATGTTCTTGCCCAGGGTCTGCTCGGGGCTCATGTAGTAGGGAGTGCCGGAAACCAGCGTGGTGTGGTTCCGCACCTCCTCCAGGACCTTGGCCAGGCCGAAGTCCATGATCTTCGCCTGCTTCTCGCGGGTCCACATGGTGTTGGCCGTCTTCACGTCGCGGTGGACGATCTTCTTCTCGTGGGCGTAGGCCAGCGCCTCGCACAGCTGGACCAGCACGTGCATCACGCCGCCGGGCGCAATCGGGCCGCGCCGCTTCAAGATCTCCTTGAGCGTGGTGCCGTCCACGTACTCCATGGCGATGTAGTAGCGGCCGTCCTGCTCGCCGGCGTCGTAGACGGTGACGATGTTGGGGTGATTCAGCTGGGCGGCGCTCTTCGCCTCGCGCAGGAAGTTCTTGAGGGCCTGCGGGTTCTCCTTCAGCGTGTCGGGCAGGACCTTGTAGGCCACCACCCGGTCGAGCACGGTGTCCTGCGCCTTGTAGACGATGCCCATCCCGCCGCGGCCGAGCTCGGCGACGATCTGGTAGCGGGCGTTGCCCGTCGGTGTGAGCGACGAGCCGCTGGCCGTCCCGCCCTGGGTCGAGGGCCCCTCCTTCAGCTCCTGGAGCCGCAACTTCTCGCGACCCGCGTCGAGGCGATCCTCCACATCGCTGTAGTGGTAGTCGCAGGCGAGGATCTTCTCGTACAGGTCCACCGCTTCGCGGAACTGGCGATTGGCGTCGTAGACGCGCGCCAGCTCGTAAAACGCGGCGATGTTCTGTGCCTCGAGATCGGAGTCGCCCAGGGCCTGGCGCAGCTTCTTGATGGAAAGGGAGTACATCCCCTTGTTCTTGAAGATGCGCCCCAGGATCGCCGACGCTCCGGCCAGGTCCGCATGCCCGGGCTCGATCTTCTGCAGGACCTTGATGGCCTGGTCCTCGTCGCCTTCGCGGTGAAAGATCTCGCCGGCCGCCAGGTAATGCTCGGCCCGCACCAGGAGCTCGGCCTGCTTGAGCAGGTCGCCTCCTTCGGCGAAGCACTCGGCCGCCTCGACGAAGCGCTGGGCGTCCTCGTAGCAGGCTGCGGCGCGCACCGGCTCTCCGGCCAGGCGGAACATCTCCGCTGCCTGGGCGGAGTCGTGGTTGGCGTGGAAGCACTCACCGGCCTTCGCGAACTCCTGGAGCTTGCGGTAGAGGTCGCCGGCCGCGAGCGAATCGCCCGCCGCCTCGAAGGCCCGGGCTGCCTCCTCGTCGTCGCCCCGATCGCGGTGGTACTCGCCCAGGAGCTGCTCGGCGGCCTTGTCCTCACCCAGGCGGCGCAGCGCATCGGCCGCCTTCAGGGGCTCGTTCGAGCGCTGGTAGAGCTCGGCCGCCTTGCCGAAGCGCTCCAGGCGGACGTTGATCTCCGCGGCGGCCGGGAAGACGCCGCCGCGCTCGAGAATGATCGCGGCCTTGTCGAGATCGTCGGCCTGCTCCCAGAGCTTGCCGCACTGGAGAACGAGCTTGCGCACCTCCTGGTCCTTGCGCGTATCTCCGATGCCGGTCTTGGAGCCCTCCTCCGAGATCACCTCCTCCAGGCAGGTGGCCGCATTGCGCCAGCTCTGGCAGCGAACCCAGGCCTGGGCCGCGTGGCGCGCGAAGCCCGATTCCTGGAAGCACTCCGCCGCCTTCGCGTTCTGGCCCGCCTTCTCGTAGGCCTCGGCGGCCATGCTCTTGCGGCCCGCCTGGACGAACATCTCGGCCGCCTTGGCGTGATCGCCCTGGTCCGCATAGAGGGTGGCCGCCGACTCGTGGCGCCCGGCCTGGGCGAAGAACTCGGCCGCTTCTTCGAAGCGGTTCTGATCGTGCCGGATCTCGGCGGCGCGCTGCAGGTCGCCGCATTGGACGTAGAGGTCGACGGCCTTGTCGAGCTGGTCGGTGGTCAGGTAGAGCTCGGCCGCTTCGCGAATGTCGCCCTTCTTGACCAGCTCCTTGACCTGCTTCTCCGCACGCCGCCGCGCGGAGCGCTCGAGCTTGGGAGCGTCTTCCTCGGCGGCGGCCTCGCCTTCCTCGGCGTGCTGGCTGCGCCGCGGCCAGACACCGGCCAGGATCAGAACCAGGCCCACGGCGGGAACCACCCAGTGCACGACCTGCGCGGACAGGTTGTGGGCGAGCTCGTCGCCGGAAAGCCCCAGGGCCAGCAGCTGGTCGGCCGCACCCACCAGGCTCACGAACACCCCGTGGACGACCTGGGTTGCAGAGGACTCGGGCGCGTAGGCGTGGCCCAGCCCCACGGCGCCCGCCAGGAACACCGGAAGCCCCATGCCGAGCAGCAGGATGCGGAGGATCAATCGCACGGCTGGTACGTCTCCGTCTGGTCGGGCCCGCCCGGCGCACGAACCTAAAGGCGCCGGATTTCGCCCCTGTCCCCTATCGGTTGCCTGCACCCGCTTGTTGAGCCGCAGAAACCCCTGCTGCGAAGCTGTCGTAGACTGCCGGTGTGCAGTCGGGGCGTGCGATGCTGGACGGGGCGGGACGCCCCGGGGGTATGGCGGCCGCACTGGCCCTCTTCTGCGCATTGGCCGCCGGTTCGGCGGGAGCCCGCGACGAGGCCCCCTTCGAGATCCTGCCCCTGCGGGCCCGCGGCCGAGCGCTGGCGGCGCTCGAGGTGTCCACCGCACCCGGCCCTGCAGCCCCCGACCTGATGGTGGTCTACGTAGAGGGCACCCCACCCGACGAGCGTCGCCGCCTGGACCTGTTCCGTCTGGAGCCCGGCGCCACGGAGCTCTCGCCCCGGCTCTCGCTGGCCATGCCGCCGCAGGCGGTGGCCTTCGACGTGGGCGACGTGCACCCGGCGCCCGGGGACGAGCTGCTGCTGCTGTCTCGACGGGCACTGGAGATTCGAAGCCTGGCGGCCGGGGCCCCGCTCCTGCAGCGCGTGGAGCTCGACCCGCCCGCCCCGCTGCCCCCGCGCATGCGCTCCTTCTCGCGCATGCCCATGGTGGCCGACTGGAGCGGGAAAGGCAGCCCCGAGCTGCTGCTGCCCAGCCTGGACGGGGCGCAGCTCCGAGCGCTGAAGCCCGGCGCGGAGCCGCGGACCCTGCACATGCCCATCCTCACCGAGTACTTCACGCCGACCCCCGGGCCGCCCCCCTACGACGGGATCCTGGAAGCCACCTTCGAGTGGCCCGCGCTGACCCTGGCCGACGACGACGGCGACGGGCGCGCGGATCTCTTCGCCCTGGGCCGCTACGGAGTGGACGTCTTCCGCTCCAACGGCAGCGGCCCGCCCGCCGAGCCCACACGCAGCATGCCCCTGCGGCCCTTCCGCGCCGACGAGGAGCTGCGCTACAAGACCACCCGCGCGCGCCTCTTTGCCCGCGACCTGGACGGCGACGGGCTGGCGGATCTCGTGGTGCACCGCTCGTCGGGGCGGCTGTTCGGAAGTCACGCCACGACCGAGATCCACCACAACCCCGGCAACGGTGCCAGCATCGCCCGCACCGCCAACGCCAGCCTCAGCGTGGACGCCGGCGTCGCCGACCTGGAGCTGGTGGACCTGGACGGCGACGGGCGCGTCGAGGTTTTCCACTCGATGATGCGCATGGGCCTGGTCCAGGTGCTGCGCTTCCTCACCACGCGCCGCGCCGAGGTCGAGCTGCGGGTCTTCTCGCTGCGGCCGCCGGGCATCCAGGGCGCAGAAGAGGTGTGGCACGGCGAGGTCGCCCTGGCCTTCAACCTGGAGGAGGGCCGCGTAGCCGGGCTGCTGCCCAACGCCGACGGGGACTGGAACGGGGACGGCATCCGCGACCTGCTGTACGGGACCGGGCGCGACTCCCTGGCCCTCCACCTGGGCCGCGGCGGCGAGCGCGGACCCGGCTTCGACGAGCGCGTCGCAAGCCAGAAGATCCCGTCCGCGAGCTGGCTGGCGGTGGTCGACGCCGACGCCGACGGCCTGCAGGACCTGGTGGTCTACGACGACTGGCTCACCGAAGACGGCGCCCACCTGCTGCGCAACCGGGGCATCCTGCCCGGCACCAGCCCCAGCCTCCGCCCGGGAAACTAAGAAAGGGGACGGTCCTTAGAAACTAAGTAACTCAGGACCCGGGTCGCGCTCGCGAGAACGGAGCGGAGTTACTTAGTTTCTAAGGACCGTCCCCTTTCTTAGTTTCCTTTCTTGGTTCTAGAAGAGGCGGGTCTGGCCGCTGCGGCGAGGCGGGGGCGTGATGCCGAAGTGGCGGCAGGCGTGGGGCGTGGCCACGCGGCCGCGCGGCGTCCGCTCCAGGAATCCCTGCTGGATCAGGAACGGCTCCACCAGGTCCTCGATGGTGCCCTTGTCCTCGCCCAGTGCGGCGGCCAGGGTGTCGAGCCCGACGGGGCCGCCCTCGAACTTCTCCAGGATCGTCATCAGGATCGCGCGGTCCAGCTTGTCGAAGCCGGCCTCGTCCACCTCGAGCCGCTCGAGGGCGAAGCGCGCCAGCTCGCGGCTCACCGACCCTTCATTGCTCGCCTCCACCTCGGCGAAGTCGCGCACCCGGCGCGCCAGGCGATTGGCGATGCGCGGCGTTCCGCGGGAGCGGCGCGCGATCTCGCCGGCGGCCTCGCCGGCCAGGTCGATCCCCAGCAACGCGGCGGAGCGTTGCAGGATGCGCTCGAGATCCTCTGCCGGGTAGTAGTCCAGGCGCGCCGACCAGCCGAAGCGGTCGCGCAGCGGTGCGGTCAGCAGCCCCGCGCGCGTGGTCGCGCCGACCAGGGTGAAGCGCGCCACATCCAGGCGGATCGAACGCGAGGCGGGCCCCTGCCCCACCATGAGGTCCATCTTGAAGTCCTCCATGGCCGGGTAGAGGATCTCCTCGACGGCGGGGTTGAGACGATGGATCTCGTCGATGAAGAGCACATCGCCCGTCTCCAGGTTCGAGAGCAGGGCGGCCAGGTCGCCCTGGCGCTCGATCACCGGCCCACTGGTGATCCGCAGCTCCGCGCCCATCTCCCGGGCTACCACGTGGGCCAGCGCGGTCTTGCCCAGGCCCGGCGGCCCGTAGAAGAGCAGGTGATCCACCGGCTCGCCGCGCTCGCGCGCGGCGCGGATGAAGACGTCCAGGTTCTCCACCAGCCGCTTCTGACCCACGAACTCCGCCAGCTGGCGGGGCCGCAGCCGATCCTCGAGGCCGCCCTCGTCCGGCAGGCGCTCGGGCGACAGCTCGTCGTGCGTCGCGCTCATCGCACCCTCCGCAGCGCCACCCGGATCACCTCTTCGAGGGACGCGTCCTCATCCAGCTCCTCGAGCGCCAGACCCACGGCGCGCTCGGCAGGCCCGCGACCGTACCCCAGGTTGAGCAACGCCGACGACGCCTCCTCGACGCGCGCATCGCCGGGCGCCGTCGGCGCCGGCGCGGCGTCCGTTGCCTCGCCGGGCTCCAGCAGCCCAGCAACCCGATCGCGCAGGTCGATCACGATCCGCTCGGCGGTCTTCTGGCCCACGCCGGGAACTGCGCGCAGCACGGCTGCCTCTCCGGCGCCGATGGCCGACAGGAGCTCCGCCGGCGAGAGCCCCGAGAGGATCGCCTGGGCCAGCTTCGGGCCAACCCCGCTGGTGCGCAGCAGCAGCTCGAAGACCACCCGCTCCCGCTCGCTGCGGAAGCCGAAGAGCTGAAGCGCATCCTCGCGCACGTGGGTGTGGACGCGCAGCGCGACGATCTTGCCCTCGTCGGGCAGCTCGTAGAACGTGGAGAGCGGAATCAGCACTTCGTAGCCGACGCCGGAGACGTCGAGCACCACGCGCGTGGGCTGCTTCTCGCGCAGCACGCCTTCCAGGTACGCGATCATCGGGCCCGCCTCACGTCCCAGCTGCGCCGCGCCGCGCCGCGCGAACCGCCGCGACTCCGCACGCCCAGCTCCGCCAGCCGGCCCGCGCTGGCGTGGCAGATGGCCAGGGCCAGGGCATCCGCGGCATCGGACCCGGGTGTTCGCTCCAGGCTCAATGCGCTGCGCACCATGCGCTGCACCTGGCGCTTGTCCGCGGCCCCGCTGCCCGTCAGGGCCTGCTTGACGGCGGTGGTGCTGTATTCCTGCACGCGCAGCCCGGCCTCGCCGAGCGCGGCCAGGACCGCGCCGCGGGCCTGGCCCAGGACCAACGCCGAGCGCGGGTTGGCCGCGACGAAGACCTGCTCGACCGACGCCACGTCGGGGCCGTGGGCGGCCACCACCTCGGCCACGTCGCGGCACAGCCGGGCCAGGCGCTCCGCCAGCGGCGCACTGGGCGGCGGACGCAGGGTCCCGTGCGCAACGTGGACCACACGGCCGTCCACGCGGTCCACCACGCCGTAGCCCGTCGCCTTGGAGCCGGGATCGATGCCCAGGATGCGCATGGCCCTCCGCCCTGCTCGAGAGGGGTTTGGAGGAGTCGCACGCGGCATCGGGGGGAGGACCTGCCGCAGGGCTCAGTCTAGACCAGGTTGGCCATCTCCTCCTCGGAGATGTCGAAATTCGCGAAGACCCCCTGGACGTCGTCCAGGTCGTCGAGGGCGTCCGAGAGCTTGAGCATGCTGGCCGCCTGGTCGCCCTCCAGCGCCACCGTGGTGGAGGGCTGCATGGTGATCTCGGCGTGAGACGCCTGGAACCCCGCAGCGTCGAGCGCCTGGCGGACGCCCTCGAAGCTGGCGGGGTCCGTCACCACCTCGATGGCGTCGTCGCTCACCACCACGTCCTCGGCACCCGCCTCCAGAGCCGCCTCCATGACCGCATCGGGGTCCGCGGCGCCAGGGTCCACGACGATCAGCCCACGCTTGTCGAACAGGTACGAGACGCAGCCACTGGCGCCCAGGTTGCCGCCGAACTTGGTCAAGACGTGGCGGACTTCACCGACGGTGCGGTTGCGATTGTCGGTGAGGGCCTCCAGCAGGATCGCCACGCCACCGGGCCCGTAGCCCTCGTAGACGACCTCTTCGAAGCGCTCGCCCTCAGCGCCGCCTACGCCCTTCTGGATGCCGCGCTCGATGTTGTCCTTGGGCATATTGGCCGCCCGGGCCCTGTCGATCACCAGGCGCAGCCTCGGGTTGGCCCCAGGATCGCCTCCACCCAGGCGGGCCGCCGTGGAGAGCTCTCGGATCAGCTTGGTGAAGATCTTGCCGCGCTTGGCGTCCGCGGCGCCCTTCTTGCGCTTGATCGTCGACCATTTGGAGTGACCCGACATGCGGAATTCCCCTTGTCGCCGGCCTGGATAGCACGCGGGTGCTGCGCGCGGCAAACAATGAGCCCCCCGGGGAAAAGACTCAGGAAACCGGCGCACCTGCCGATACAGGGGCAGGCAGGGCGCGTTGCGCCCGGGCTCGGAGGGAGTGCCCATGGCCGAAGTCGCCATCGGGATCGATCTGGGAACCAGCAACTCCTGCGTCTCCATCATGCGAGGCGGGTCCGTGGAGGTGATCCCGAACGCCTACGGCGAGGCGACTTCCGCCAGCGTCGTCGCGTTCCGGGAAGACGGCGAGATCACGGTCGGCAACGCGGCCAAGGCCAACATCATCCACGCGCCGTCCCAGACCGTGTACTCGTCCAAGCGCCTGATCGGCCGCTACTTCTTCTCCGAAGAGGTGAAGAAGGCGCGCGCCATCTGCTCCTACCGCATCGTCGAGGGGCCCAACCACAGCGTCCGCATCCAGATCCAGGACGATCAGTACTCGCTGCCCGAAGTCTCGGCCATGGTGCTGAAGGAGATGAAGGCAGTCGCCGAGGCCCACCTGGGCCAGACCGTGACCAGGGCCGTGGTGGCGGTCCCCGCCTACTTCAACGACAACCAGCGCCAGGCCACGAAGGATGCCGCGCGCATCGCCGGCCTCGACGTTCTGCGCATTCTCAACGAGCCTACCGCGGCCGCCCTGGCCTACGGCTTCGGAAAGGGGCTGACCCAGAAGGTGGCGGTGTACGATCTGGGCGGCGGCACCTTCGACATCTCGGTCCTGGAGATCGGAACCGACGTCTTCGAGGTGCTCTCGACCTCGGGCGACACGTTCCTGGGCGGCGACGACTTCGACGATCGGGTGATCGACCTGTTGGCCGACGAGTTCTCCGCGAGCCACGGGGTGAACCTGCGCAAGGACCCCTACGCCTTCGAGAAGCTCAAGGTCGCCGCCGAGAACGCCAAGAAGAACCTCTCGGTGGACGACGCGGTGGAGATCCGGATCCCCGGAATCATAACCTCCGAGTCCGGCGAAGCGCTCTCGGTCGAGCGACGCATCGACCAGGGAGAGTTCTCGAGCCTGGTCATGGACCTGGTGATGCGAACCTTCAAGGTCTGCGACGAAGCGCTCCAGAGCGCCAACCTCACCGTGCGCGACCTGGACGGCGTGATCCTGGTGGGCGGGCCGACCCGGTTGCCGCTGATCCGCAAGGCCGTGGAGGACTACTTCCAGAAGTCGCCGCAGACCGACATCGACCCGGATGAGGTGGTGGCCAAGGGCGCCGCGATCCACGCGGCCTCGCTGACCGACCTGGAGCAGGGAGCCTATCTGCTGGATGTGACGCCTCTGTCGCTGCGGATCGGCGTGGCCGGTGGACTGGCCGAGACGGTGATCGAGCGCAACACCCCGGTCCCCATCGAGCAGACGCGAACCTTCACCACCTTCCAGGACTTCCAGGAACGCGTGAAGATCCGAGTCTTCCAGGGCGAGTCACGTCAGGCGGAAGGCAACGAGATGCTCGGGCAGTTCGAGTTCGCGAGCTTCCGCAAGGCGCGCCGCGGCGAGGTAGAGATCGACGTCACCTTCTCCATCGACAGCGATGGGCTGGTCCTCGTGACCGCCTGCGACCGGGCCACGGGACAGCAGGCCTCCACGGAGATCACACTCTCGTCCGGCCTCTCCGAGTCCGAGATCGAAGGCATCCTGGAGCGCGGCGACACCGACCGCGTGCAGACCGCCAGCCCCGAGGAGGTGGGCTCCGCTCCCAGTTCGGACGCGACCCTGGAGCCGGAAGCGGATGAAGACCTGCTGCCGGACGACAGCGATGAGGACCTCGACGACGGCAACGCCATCGAGCTGATGGCTGGGGTCGAGACGCCTCCCGCCGAGCTGCGCGGCAACGCGCTGGACCTGGACGAGCCGGAGGGGGCGGCCGACGATCCGGTGCCGCTGGAAACGCCGGCCGCCTCGGCCGGCGCTGCGGGTGCGGCCCACGACGGCGCCGCGGCCCGGGACGCGTACCTGGGCGATGCGGGATCGGAGCTGGCGGCCTATGTGGACAACGACGAACCGGAGTCGAAGTAGCGCGCGAGGGTGACGCAGATGTCGGACGTTCTCGCGCCCACAGAAATCCTGGCCCTGGCCAAGATCCTCGACGAGCTGGACTACTACCAGGTCCTGCACATCGGGACCGGCGTCAGTGCCACGGACGTGCGCCAGGCTTTCCACGCCAGCTCCCGCGCGTTCCATCCGGACGCCAACCGTCACCTGGATGCGGACCATCGCAAGGCTATCGCGCGGATCGCCACCCGCGTGACCGAAGCGTACACGGTGCTGCGCGATCCGAAGCGGCGCCGCGCCTACGACGAGGCCCTGCGCGAAGGCCAGAACCGCATGCAGATTGCCGAGGCCGAAGCCCGAGCAGAGCAGCAGGCCACGGTGGAGCTGGAGGGCGCCACGCCCAACGGGCGCCGCTACTCGGCCCTGGCACGCCAGGACGAGTCCCGGGGCGACCTGACCGCGGCGATTCGCAACCTCCAGACGGCCGCGACCTTCGAGCCCGGCAACGTCCACTTCAAGAACAAGCTGCAGCAACTCCGCGCCGCCCAGGAAGCGCAGCGCCGGGGCAAGAAGGGCTTCCCGATCTAGGAGAGTCAGGGTCCCGGCTTCTCGCTATGCTGCGGGCCGTGCGCACGCCCGCCTCGTGGCTCCTGCTGGTCTGGATCCCCCTCTTCCTCGCCTGCGAGCGCGGCACCGAGGCGCCTGCGCGTGCCGACACGCCCGCGTCCGCCACGGCGGCGACTTCGCCGGCCCCCGACCCGGAGCCTGCAGCCGAGCCGGCCGCTGCGCGCGGCGCCAATGAACGGCCGCTACCGGCGTTCGGGGGAACCACGTTCGAGGGCAAGTCCGTCTCGGTCTCCGACTTCCTGGGCCGCCGGCTGCTGATCTTCTTCTTCCGCCCCGACGAGGAGGCGGCCCGACCGGCCGCCCAGGCCATGGCGACCATCGCGGCGCTCCAGGGGAAGCACAACTTCGCCATCCTCGGTGTCGCCAGCGGCGCCTCCACACCCGACGCCCGCGCTTTCGTGGACGCCGAGGGCCTGGAGTTCACCGTGCTCAACGACGCCGGCGAATCGCTCGCCCGCCGCTTCGGGGTGAAGGTGGCGGCCGCCATGCTCTTCGCCGACGCCGAGGGCTATCTCACCGGTGCCATGGACGCGGTGGCCGAGCGGGTCGACGACCCGGCCACGACCATCGAGGGTCAGGTCCGCGAGCAACTGCGGCTTCCCGCGTCGGAGCCCGCGCTCCTGGAGCCCGGACTCGGTGAGTACCCGCCGGCGCCGGACTTCACGGCGGGCACCCTGGACGGCGAGACCGTCAAGCTGTCGGACCTGCGCGGGCGCCCCGTGGTGCTGGTCTTCTTCCTGTACACCTGCCCCCACTGCCACCACGCGCTGCAGTTCTTGCGCTCGCACCTGGCCACGATCCCGGAAGCCGAGCGGCCCGCGCTGCTGGGCGTGTCGGTGTCGGGCAGCCCGTCGGCCGTGCGCGACGAGCTCAAGAGCAAGGCGCTGGACTTCTTTCCGGTCGCGATCGACCCGGACGGCTCCTTGGCCAAGCTCTACGCCGTGATGGGCGGCGTTCCGGACATCTTGCTCCTGGATGCCGAGGGCCGGATCCGGGCCCGGACCCAAGGCTGGCGCGACGCCATGGACCCGCCCCTGATGAAGATGCGCCTGGCGCGGATCGCAGGCGCCAAGCCGCCCATGCTGCTGCACGCCACGGGCTACAGCGGCAACGAGGTTTGCGGCGTCTGCCACGAGAGCCAGGCCGAGACGTGGCGCTTCACCAAGCACGCCACCGCATTCGACACCCTGGTGCGCCACTCGGCCGAGCGCGACGCCGAGTGCGTGAGCTGCCACGTGGTCGGATTCGACCAGAGCGGCGGCTACAGCTTCAAGGAGCCGCAGCCCTGGCTCGAGGGCGTGGGCTGCGAGACCTGCCACGGGCGCGGCGGAGGGCACCTGTCGCCCACTCCCATCGCCGAGGTCGAGGTCGACTACCAACCCATCTGCGCCACCTGCCACGACGCCAAGCACTCGCTCGGCTTCGACTACGCGACCTTCGGGCCTCGGGTCTCCCACGCCGCCAACGCGTACCTGCTGACGCTGCCCCTCGCCGAGAAGCATGCGCGGCTGGCGGAGCTGGGCTCGACGCGCAAGCCGCTGTTCCGCGACGCCGCCTACGTGGGCTCCGACGCCTGCCAGAGCTGCCATCAGGCGGAGTTCGCCACCTGGGAGGCCAGCCTCCACGGCCGCTCCATGGACTCGCTGGCCAGCCAGGGCAAGGCCCGCGACGCCGCCTGCCAGGCCTGCCACGCCACGGCCGTGGGCAAGCCCGGCGGCTTCCCCAGCGGCGCCGATCCGCTGGCGCATGCGGACCTGGCGCGGGTGGGCTGCGAGGACTGCCACGGGCCCGGCGGCGATCACGTGGGCGAGAACGACCGCCGCGACGGCACCATCCTCTCGCTGACCGACAAGTGCGACTCGTGCGTGATCCTGCAGATCTGCGGGGGCTGCCACGATGAGGCCAACGACCCGGGCTTCGAGTTCCGTGTGGAGGAGAAGATCGAGGCGCAGCGCCACGGCACCATCGAGCCCTCCAGCACGAGGACTCCCCAGGCGCACTTGGAGGCGCTGCCCGAGCCGATCGGCGCCGCGCAGCGCACGCCGGCCGCGGGAGATCGCTGAGTGGCGCAGGTGCGCGTGGAGAACCGGGGGCCCGTGCGCACCCTGGTGATCGACCGCGAAGAGCGCCGCAACGCCCTGGACCGCGCCACCCTGAGCGAGCTGGAGGCGGCCCTGGACCGGGCCGCTGGGGACGCCTCGGTGCGCACGCTGGTGCTGCGCGGAGCTGGCGAGAAGGCCTTCTGCGCCGGCGCCGACCTGTCGGAGCTCGAGGGCCACGCGTCCATCGAGGAGAGCCGCCGGCACTTCGACGGTGTGGCGCGGGTGATGCTGGCCATGCACCGCATGCCCCAGCCGGTGATCAGCCGGGTGCAGGGCTACGCCCTGGCCGGAGGCTGCGGGCTGGCGGTGGCCGCCGACCTGACCCTGGCCGCCGAGAGCGCGGTGCTCGGGCTACCGGAGATCGGCCTTGGGCTGCTGCCCATGATGGTCTCGGCTCCCATCCTGCGGGCCGTGGGCAGCCGCAAGGTGGTGCTCGACCTGGTGCTCTCCGGGCGCCGCGTACGTGCCGACGAGGCGTTGCGCCTGGGGCTGGTGAGCCGTGTGGTGCCCGACGCGGCCCTCGACGGCGCTGTCGACGCATTGGCGGACCACCTGGCGGGCCTGTCCCCGGCGGCCCTGCGCATGGGCAAGGAGGCCGTGTACAGCATGGCCGAGATGGAATACCAGGCGGCGCTGCGCTACCTGCGCGAGGTGGTGGTGCTGACCTCGCGCACCGAGGACGCACAGGAAGGGATCCGCGCGTTCTTCGAGAAGCGCGATCCCGTCTGGAAGGGACGTTAGGAGCCTGACCCAAGATGGAGCACACCGTCCGAACGCCGATCCATCCGCGCTGGCTGCGTTGCGCTCCCTGCGCCGTAGCTACGGCTATGGCTCAGTCGCGCGCCTTGCCAGCGCGGCGTCTCGACGCCCGGGCCGGCGCACTCCAT
>JAFDET010000325.1 GCA_019310195.1 Deltaproteobacteria bacterium | reverse complement strand
AGGGCGAGGAGAGCCGGGAAGGTGGATCCGGCCTCCTCCGGGCGCTGGTTCGACGGGTGGCGGCGCAGGGGGCTCTCGGCCGTGGATCCGCCCGCCGTGGCAAAGCCTCACACCTGGCTCATCCGGAGGGGGTGGCGGCGGCACGGGCTGATCGGGCTGGCGGAGATCCCAGCGCGCGGCTGAGGGTCGGGCGCCTACGCGCGCCCGGCGCGAAGCGCCGGCGGGCTACCGCCCGTGTCGACAACCTCCATCGGGCCCCTCAGCTACGGCAACTCGATCGTGGTGGCGCGGACGCGGTCGCCGATGTTGATGGCGGTGCTCGCGTGCTCGATCACCGCGGCGGAGCTGCTCGGGAAGGCGACGACCACCACCAGCCGGCCCACTACGTGCGCCGGGACGTGGACGTCCTCGCGCCGGGCCTGATCGCGACGATCGCCGCGCGGGCGGTAGATCTCGAAAACGTTGCCTACTTCGACGCCGGCGTCCGTGCCGGTATCGAGAAAGACCATGTCCTCGCCGCCGCCGGTCACACGGTGATCCGGCATGAAGGCGATCTGACCGTCCAGCTCCTCCGGCGCAGCGCGCAGCTCGACCTCGAGCGGCATCAACTCGCGGGGCAGCAGGCGGTCGCCCTTCTGCATCGCGGAGAAGGACATCTTGACCAGGGCGTCCGAGATCTCGTCGTGGACCTCCGTCACCTCGACCCAACCCATCAGCTGCACGTGCCAGCCGAGGAAGCGACCGTTGCCCGGATCGTTGACGCGCTCGCGGGTGCGGAAGACGATGAACTGCTCGCCCGGCTCGACCTCGCCGGCACCGAGCCCGATCTGGAGGCGATCCATGCTGCCGAACCAGGTGCGGTCGCCCTCGCGGGAGTCCACGATGCTGGCGGCGCCCCTCACCTGCTCGTCCGAAACCAGCCCGATGCTGCCGCGGGCCGAGTACCGGAACATGGGCGGCTTGGGAATATCGGTGCCCTCGGGCAGGCCGTCGTAGGCCACCTCGCCCATGTCGGCGGCGGGGCTGCCGGCCAGAAGCTCGTCGGCCTCGGCCGGGGTCACGCGCCGGATCTCGGTGGGCGAGATCCACAGGCGGTCGCCCGGGATGATCAGGTGCGGATTCTCCAGCGCCGCATTCTCCTGCCAGATCGACGGCCAGACCCAGGGCGTACCCAGGTAGGCGTCGGAGATGTCCCAGAGCGTGTCGCCGGAAGCCACCGTGTGCAGGCGACCCGGGCTGCCCTGGGCGTCGTGGCCCACGGGACCGAGGCTCACCCTGTGCTTCGGCTTCGGCGCGGGCGTCTCGACCGCCGCCTCGACGGCCGCAAGCTCCGCTGCAGACGCGTCTGCGGCGGCCTCTTCCGTGCCGGGCGCTTCCCCGACCGCTTCGGTCGCGGGGGCCTGCACCGCCGGCGCGGCGGCTTCCGCCGGAGCCGCGGGCGCGGCTTCGGTCGCAGCTTCGGGCGCGGCCGTCTCGGCCAGCGCCGCAACCCCCTCACTGGCGGCCATGGGCCGCGCGGTAGTGGCATCGGGTGCGGGCTCGGCCGATGCCATGCCGGCCAGACCCAATGCCAGGATCGTTGCGAGAGCGCGGGTGAACGGGCTCATCGATTCCCTCCCAAGCGAGCGTTCGCCGCACCCGGTGCCGGCCGATCCCCATCCTCTCGATGGCACGGATCGCCCCGTCGCCGGCGGTTCGGCGTTTCCCGCGTATCGGTCGGTCGCGGGTTTCTCTTGAAAGGCGAAGGGATGCGGGCGCTGGCAGAATTCACCCCCGCGGGGACTCCGGGCTGGGCTGGGCTAGCTGCCCTCCGGGAGGCGCGCGTAGAGCGCCTGCATCTCAGCCATCCAGGCGGGATCCTCGGGCTCGCGGCCGGAGGCGGCCCGGAAGGACTCCCTGATCCGTTCCAGGTCGGCGAAGGCACGATCCAGGGCGGAACGGGCCTGCTGCTGCTGGCCGGCCGCCTCGTAGGCCAGGGCGAGGTGGTAACGGACCACCGCCAAGTTGATGTCGTCCGGGGGGAACAGGCCCTCGGCCTCCTTCAGGTAGCCGATGGCCGCGGTGGAGATGCCCTTCTTGTAGAGGACCCACCCCAGTGTGTCGGCGGCGTGGCCGTTGTCGGGCATGCTGGCCTTGGCCTCTTGGGCGAGGTCCAACGCGCGGTCCAGGTCCTCGCCCGACTCGGCCAGGATGTAGGCCAGGTTGTTCTTCGCGGCGCCCAGGCTGGCATCGATCTGGATGGCCTTCTCGTACCTCTCCCGGGCCTGGTCCAGATCGCCGTAGGCTTCGTACAGCGAGCCCAGCACGAGCTGCAGCCCGGCCGAGTCGGGCCGGATCTCGGCCGCCTTCTGGTAGGTGGCCAGGACCTCTTCCCGGCGCCCGGTGTAGGCCAGGTACTGGGCCAGGCTCTGGTAGGACCTGAGGTTGTTGGGATCCAGCTCGATGGCGCGGCGGAAGCTGGCCTCGGCCTCGGATCCGCGGCCCGTGAGCACCTGCGCCATGCCCTGAAGGTGGACGAGACCCGCGTCATCCGGCTTGGCCGCCGCCGCCTTGTCGATGCGCTCCAGCGACTCCGGGATGCGGCCCTCCTTGCGGTCCAGCTGGAGCAGCGCCTCCAGGATCTCGGGATTGTTCGGCATGGCGGCGTCGGCGCGCACGAAGAACTCGCGCGCCTTGGCCTCGTCGCCATTGAAACGCCACACCCGGCCCTGGGCGTACCAGGTCTCGCCGGTCTGGTCTTCGTCGGCGATCGCCTGGAGCTCGGCCAGCGCGGCGTCCATCCTGCGCTGGCGCACCAGCGCCTGGGCGACCAGCAGCCGCGTCTGCACGTCGCCGGGGCGGCGCTCCAGCACCCGGCGTCCCTGCTCCGCCGCCAGCTCGTTCTCGCCGCTCATGGCGTGGATGCGGGCGAGGACCTTGCGCGCCTCGACCAGCTGGCTGTCGATCTCCAGAGCGCGCGTGATCTCGGCTCGGGCGCCGTTGAGGTCGCGCTGCAGGAACAGCGCCGAACCGAGCAGGTAGTGCGCCTCGGCCCAGTCCGGCTTCAGGTCGATGGCCCGGCGCAGGTCGGTGACCGCGTTCTCGGGGCTGCCGTCGGCCAGCTCCACCTTGGCGCGCACGAAGAGCGCCTCCGGAGCGGCGGGATCCTTGGAGAGCACCGCCTCCACGATGCTGCGACCCGTGGCGATCTTCTGCTTGTCCTTCTCGCGGTATCCGATGTCGAGCAGCAGCTCCGCGCGTCGCAGGCGCGCCGGCAGGCTGTCGGCCTCCACCTCCAGCGCGGCATCGGCGGCCTCGAGGGCGCCGGCCAGATCCCCCTGGCGCCCCCGATAGGCCGAGAGCACGAGCC
>JAFDET010000095.1 GCA_019310195.1 Deltaproteobacteria bacterium | reverse complement strand
AGGAGTTGATCTTCCGAGAGTCCGAAGTCCATGTCCGCTCCTAGGCCTTGGCCGGCTTGGGCTCGCGCGGAAGGCCGAGGCCCCGCTCCGAGATGATGTTCTTCTGGATCTGTGCGGTTCCCCCGCCGATGATCAAGCCGAGCGAGAACATCGAGTAGGCCTGCCAGAAGCCGAGCTCGCGCTCGTACTTGGTGTGCTCGTAGAGGACACCCAGCTCGCCCATGACGTCGATGGCCAGCGCCGCCATGTCGAAGCTGAGTTGGCAGTTCTGGAGCTTGACGACCAGTCCCGCCACACCGGGCGACTCGTTCTTGAGGCTGCACGTCAACATACGCATCCCGTGGTGCTTCATGGTCAGGGCCCGCGCCTGAAGTCGCATCAGGCGGTCGCGGTAGACGGGGCTCGCCAGGGCGGGCACTCCGTTGACGGTCTCCTTCTCCATCAGCCGCTTGAGCCGCAGCCAGGTGCCCTCGGCGTTTGCGTTGAGGCTGCTTCGCTCGTGCTTGAGGGTGGTGTTGGCGATCTTCCAGCCCTCACCGCGCTTGCCCACCACGTTGGCCTTGGGGACGCGCACGTCGCTGAAGAAGACCTGGTTGAAGGAGTTCTCGCCCAGGCTCCCGGTCATGGTGCGCAGGGGCTGCACCTCGATGCCGGGCGTGTCCATGGGAGCCAGGATGTAGCTGATTCCCGCGTGCTTCTTGGCGTCGGGCTCGGTCCGAACCAGCACGAAGATCATCTGCGACTTGTCCGCCGTGCTGGTCCAGATCTTCTGGCCATTGATGACGAAGTCGTCGCCGTCCTCGGTGGCCGACGTCTGCAGGCTCGCCAGGTCGCTTCCCGCGCCGGGCTCGGAATAGCCTTGGCACCACATCACATCGCCGCGCAGGGTGGGGCCGATCCAACGTCGCTTCTGCTCCTCGGTGCCGTGCGTGAGGAGCGTCGGCACCAGCATGGAGGGGCCCTGGGCCATCATGCCGCGTGCCACGCCGGCGCGGTTGAACTCCTCGTCCATGATGACCGTCTCGAGGAGGTCGGGCTCGGCGCCGTAACCGCCGTACTCCTTCGGGATCGTGCGCGCCCAGTAGCCGTGCTCGATCTGCAGGCTCAGCCAGGCCAGGCGGTCCTTCCAGGCGAGGGGCTCCTCGGGCTTGCTCGCCTCGAGGAAGGCCCGCACCTCCTTGCGGAAGGCCTCGTAGCGCTCACCGTACTCGAGATCCATCGTCAGGCTCCCTTCCGCGCGCCCGGCTGAGGCGGATCCACGGGGCCGCCGGCAAAGCACTGGGCGATCGACATCCACTGCGTTGCGACCGGACCGCTCACCTCCAGCGAAGTGTCGGCGACGTTTCGCCCCTGCGTGACGACGTGGCAGAAGTCGGCTGCGTCCCCGCGGACGAATTCCGCGTCGCTCGGGTCGTTCCACTCCCAGACCTCGCCCGAGGGCGCAATGAGCCGCACGTAGGGCGGCGGTCCGGGGATCTCCAGCTTCCGGTTCACGAAGGTCCAGCCGAAGGTCTTCAGACCGATGACCGCGATGTTCTTGATCCGGTCGCTGTACGTCCGTGGGGCGCCCATCAGGTCGAAGATCTCCTGGCCGTGCGCCCAGGTCTCCATGTAGCGGGCCGTGGTGAACATGCGCACGCCCATGTCGGGCCCGAACCAGGGCAGGCGTCGCTTGGAGTCGGACTCGCCCAGCTGGGTCGCCATCGCGGTGTCCGTCTCCCGCCAGCGGGCCAGGAGCTCCTTGGGGCCCAGGTGGCCGTAGGCCTCGCGTCCGAGCTCCTGGTTGGTGCGACCCGCGACCAGTTCCTTCACCAGCTCCTCGCGCCGCGCGGCGAAGGCCTCCGCGCCGTCGAGCGCCACCAGCGACACCTCGTCGAAGAAGTGCAGGTGCGCGACCACGTCCCAGGGTGTCCAGTCCATGAATCCGGTGGGGCGCTTCCAGTCGGCGTCGTCGAGGGTTTGGAGGAACGTCTCCAGCTCCGCGGCCTCGTCCAGCAGGTCCTGGGCTTCTTGCAGCAATGGGGGTCCTCCGCGGGCGCTCAGCCGGCCCGAAGCGTTTGGAAGCAGGCCGTCCGTTCCGCGTCTTCCGCAAAGTCGAACGTGCAGAGCACGCGGTCGATGACGCCGCCGAAGCGGGCCTTGAGCGCGCCGGCCACCTCGCCCGGGCCGGCGACGACGGCGAACTCGTCGAGAATCTCGTCGGTGATGAGCTCGCCCATCTTCTCCCACTCGCCGCGCTTCGAGAGCACGTTCAGCTCGGGCTGGAGCTCGCCCCAGCCGTGGGCCTCGAGGACGCGGCGATAGGCGGGCGTGGATCCGTAGAAGGCGAGCTGGCGGGTGGCGGCGATGCGCGATCGCTGCCACTCGCGCTCGTCCCGGCCGCTGACCACGAAGGCCGGGTAGCAGAGCTCGAAGTCGGAGCGGCTCCGGCCGGCCTTGGCCAGCCCGCGCTCGACGGCGGGTAGGGTCACCTCGTCGAGATAGCGACGGGTTGTGAAGCTGTGCACCAGCATCCCGTCGGCGACTTCGCCCGCCACCTCGGTCATCCTGGGTCCGACGGCGGCCAGCACCACGCGCGGCGCGCCGTGCGGGTTGTTGCTCGGCGTGAACATCGGCGTCATCAGCGTGTGGGTGTAGAACTCGCCGCGAAAATCGAGCTTCTCACCCTCGTACCAGCAGGCCCAGATGGCGCGCAGGGCCTGGATGAACTCGCGCATGCGCGCCGCGGGATGCGACCACGGCATGCTGAAGCGCTTGGCGATGTGCGGCTTGATCTGGGAGCCGAGACCGAGGATGAAGCGCCCCTTGGAGTAGGCCTGCAGGTCGTTGCCGATGTTGGCCAGAATCATCGGGTTGCGCGCGAACGCGACCGCGATCGAGGTCATCAGCTCGATGCGTTCCGTGTGCTCGGCCGCGAGCAGCAGCGGGAAGAAGGGGTCGCTGCTCATCTCCGCGGTCACCAGTCCGTCGAAGCCCTGGGCCTCGAGCTCCCGAGCGCGTTCGGCCACGCCCTCGAGGGACCCCATGAGTCCTCCGTCGATCTTCACGTCTCGTCCTCTCTGCGTCGCCCGGTGAGCGCGATCAGTCCGGGTCCGGCTCGGCCCACGGCGGCTTGCTTCGGGTCAGGAACGCCTTCATGCCCGCCGCGGCTTCTTCGCCGCGGAAGAGCTCCGCCGAGAGGCGCGCCGTCCACTGGAAGGCCTCCTTCTGCTCCATCGCGGGCACTTCGTAGACCAGGCGCTTGGCCTCGCGCAGGGCGTTCGGTCCGCCCTTGCGCAGGTCGGCCAGCACTTCGTCGACGGCGGCGTCGAGCTCTTCGCGGGGCACCGCGCGGTTGATCAGGCCCAGCTCCGCCGCGCGGGCGGCCGGGAAGCGGTTGCCGCGCAGGAAGGCCTCCATGGCTTCGCCGGGGCGCATCTTGGGCAGGCAGACCACGGAGATGATGGCGGGCGCCACGCCCAGGCGGACCTCGGTGAAGCCGAACTTCGCGTCGTCGGCCGCGATGGAGATGTCCAGCGCCGCGGCCAGGCCGTTGCCGCCTCCCACCACGTGGCCGGCGATGCGTCCGATCACCGGAGTGGGCGAAGTCTGGATGGCGTGCAGCAGCTCAGGGAGGCCCACCGTGGGCTTGTCCGCCGCCGTGGCGCCGGACTGCTGCTTCAGGTTGGCGCCGGCGCAGAAGGTGTTGCCCTCGTTGGTCACCACCAGCGCGCGCACGGCCGGGTCGGCGTTGGCGGCGGCCAGCGCGTCGTACAGGCCCTGCACCAGGGCTCCGCCCAGGGCGTTGCGGTTCTCCACGTCGGAGAGCGTGGCGGTCATCACGCCGCCCGCGGTCGTCAGCTTCACCGGTTCCATGAAAGCTCCCGTCAGCGTCCCCGGAAGACCGGAGCGCGCTTCTCCAGGAAGGCGCGCACGCCTTCGCGGGTGTCCTTGCTCTCCAGGTTCACCGTCTGCGCCGACGCTTCCCAGGCCAGCGCCTCTGACAGGCTCAGCGAGAGCGCATTCGAGAGCATCCGCTTGGACTGCTGCAGGGCGAGGGGAGGGCCCTCAGCCAGCCGGTTCGCCCAGTCGGCGACGAAGTCGTCCAGCTCCCCGTCGGCAACCACCCGGTTCACGAGGCCGAGCTCGGCGGCTTCCTTCGCGGAGAGGATGTCGCCGAAGAACGCCAGCTCCTTGGCCTTGTGCAAGCCCACCAGGCGCGGCAGCAGCCAGGTGCCCCCGAAGTCCACGGACAGGCCGCGCCGCACGAAGATCTCGGAGAAGCGCGCGCTCTCGCCGGCCACGATCAGGTCGCAGCCCAGGGCCAGATTCATGCCCGCGCCCACGGCGTCGCCGTTGACCTTGGCGATGGTCGGCTTCGGCACGTCGTGCAGGGCGATGGCGGCGGCGTTGACCGGGTGCATGGCGTCCAGGGGGTGCCGTTGCTCGGTCTCGGAGCGGACCCCGCTCAGGTCCGCTCCCGCGCAGAATGCCCCCGCCGCGCCGGTGACCACCAGGACGCGGTCGCTCGCGCTGTGGCCGACCTCGTGGAAGATGCGCCGCAGCTCCTCCCACATGGAGCCGCCGATGGCGTTCTTCACCTTGGGTCGGTTCAGGGTGAGCGTCGCCACGCCGTTGGCGCTGCGCTCCAAGAGGATCTCGTCGGCGGGCGCGGTGCCGGCCATGGCTCTCTCCCAGTCTGCTATGCGGTAATATTGATTGAACTCTCTTACCTCACGTGTTACCCATCTGTCAATGCGGTTCCGACGGTCGGGCCGCGGGACGCCCTCGAGAATGGGAACGCCATGCAGCCGCCTTCACTCGCTCCGCCCCTTCGCTCCGGCCTCGATACCCGCACGCCCGAGTTCCAGGAGAACCGGGCTGCCATGCTCGAGAAGCTGGAGGAGATCGACCGCCTGCTCGACGAGGCCGAAGCCGGCGGCGGGCCGCACCATCACGAGCGTCTGGCGAAGCGCGGCAAGCTTCCGGTGCGCGAGCGCATCGCCCTGGCCCTGGATCCGGACAGCCCCTTCCTCGAGATCAGCTCGTTGGCCGGGTACAACTCGGACTACGCCATGGGGGGCGGCGCCGTACTGGGCATCGGCGTCATCGCGGGGGTCGAGTGCGTGATCTTCGCCAACGACCCCACCGTGCTGGGCGGCGCGCTCACCCCCTACGTGGCCAAGAAGTGGATGCGCGCGCTGGAGATCGCGCGGGACAATCGCATTCCCTATGTGAGCTTCGTCGAGTCGGCCGGAGCCGACCTGCGCATGGATCCGGACCGCGGGTCCAAGGACGGCGAGAAGAAGCGGCGCCCCGCCAAGATCCAGCACTTCGCGGAGACCGGGCGCTTCTTCTACGAGATGATCGAGCTCTCCAAGCTCGAGATCCCCTCGGTGTGCGTCGTGTTCGGATCGTCCACGGCCGGCGGCGCCTACCAGCCCGGCATGTCGGACTACAACATCGTGATCAAGCAGCAGTCCAAGATCTTCCTGGCCGGACCGCCCCTGGTGAAGATGGCCACCGGTGAGGACTCGGACGACGAGACCCTGGGCGGTGGCCAGATGCACGCCGAGATCTCGGGCCTGGGCGAGTATCTGGCCGAGGATGAGAGCGACGCCCTGCGCCTGTGTCGCGAGGTGGTCTCGCATCTCAACTGGCGAAAGCCGGGGCCGCTGCCGGCGGCGGACTTCGCCGAGCCGGTCCTCGATCCGGAAGAGCTGCTGGGCATCATGGATCCGGAGCTGCGCCGGCCGGTGGAGATTCGGGACGTGATCGGCCGGATCGTCGACGGCTCTCGCTTCGAGGAGTTCAAGCCGCGCTACGGCCCCACCCTGGTGTGCGGCTGGTCCTCGATCCAGGGTTATCCGGTCGGCATCCTGGGCAACAACGGTGTGCTGAACCCGGAGTCTGCCGAGAAGGCTGCCCACTTCATCCAGCTCTGCAACCAGATCGACGTTCCGCTGCTCTTCCTGCAGAACCTCACCGGCTTCGTCGTGGGCAAGGAGGTCGAGCAGGCGGGCATCATCAAGAAGGGCTCGCAGATGATCAACGCGGTGACCAACTCGACGGTCCCGCACCTCACCGTGATCATCGGCGCGTCCTACGGGGCGGGCACCTACGCCATGTCCGGCCGCGCCTTCAACAACCGCTTCACCTTCATCTGGCCGTGCGCCAAGATCGCCGTGATGGGGGGCAAGCAGATCGCCGGCGTGATGTCCATCGTGCGCCGCGGTCAGGCCGCTCGGAAGGGCCTGCCCTTCGACGAGGAAACCGACGCCGCAATTCGCGCCGCCGTGGAGGAAATCCAGGAGAAGGGCTCGGTCGCCTTGGAGGCCAGCGGCGCCATCAGCGACGACGGCATCGTCGACCCGCGCGACACGCGGACCGCGCTCGGGATCTGCCTCTCGGTGGTGCGCAACAAGCCCATCGAGGGCGCCGACGGATACGGAGTGTTCCGACTGTGAGCTTCACGACGCTTCTCGTTGCAAACCGGGGTGAGATCGCCCGACGCGTGATCCGCAGCGCCCACGCCATGGGCATCCGCTGCGTCGCGGTCTACGTGGACGCCGACGCGGACGCGCCGTTCGTGGCCGACGCCGATGAGGCGCTGCGCCTGCCGGGATCGTACCTGGACGGCAAGGCGATCCTGGACGCCGCTCGCGCCAGCGGCGCCGACGCCGTACACCCCGGCTACGGCTTCCTCTCGGAGAACGCCGGTTTCGCCGCCGACGTGATCGCCGCCGGGCTGGCCTGGGTGGGCCCCTTGCCCGAGGCCATCGAGCGCATGGGCGACAAGCTGGCCGCCAAGGCCCTGGCCGACGAGGCGCAGGTGCCCACGCTGCCGGGCTCCGAGGATCTCGCCGGCGCGGCGTCCGTCGGCTTCCCGCTGCTGGTCAAGGCGGCCGCGGGCGGTGGCGGCAAGGGCATGCGGGTGGTGGAGTCGGCCGACGGACTGGACGAGGCCCTCGCGGCGGCTCGGCGCGAGGCGCAGAGCGGCTTCGGCGATGATCGCGTGTTCCTGGAGCGCTACGTGGCGCGCGCGCGCCACATCGAGATCCAGATCCTGGGCGACGCCCACGGTCAGGTGGTGCACTTGGGGGAGCGCGAGTGCTCGATCCAGCGGCGTCATCAGAAGATCCTGGAAGAGTCGCCCTCGCCGCGGGTGGACGCGGCCCTGCGCGAGGCCATGGGCGAGGCCGCGCTGCGCCTGGCCCGGGCTCTGGGCTACCGCTCCGCCGGAACCGTCGAGTTCCTGCTCGACGACGAGTCGGGCGAGTTCTTCTTCCTCGAGGTCAACACCCGGCTTCAGGTGGAGCACCCGGTCACCGAGGCGGTCACCGGCATCGATCTGGTGCGCGAGCAGCTTCGCATCGCCGCCGGTGAGCCCCTGGGCTACGAGCAAAGCGACATCGCCTTCTCCGGCTACTCCATCGAGGCCCGGCTCTACGCCGAGGACCCGGCCAACGACTTCCTGCCGGCCACCGGCACCCTGGTCGCCTACGAGCCCGCCGCCTCGCCGGAAGTGCGTTGGGATTCGGGCGTCGCGCAGGGCTCGCTGATCGGCACGGACTTCGATCCGATGCTGGCCAAGGTGATTGCCCACGCGCCGACGCGCAGCGAAGCGGCCGGTCGTCTGGCCCTGGCGCTGGAACGCACCCACCTGGGTGGCGTAGTCACGAATCGGGACTTCCTGGTGGCGACGCTGCGCACGCCCGAGTTCCTGGCCGGCGACACTACCACCGACTTCATCGACCGGGTGGAGCCGGCGCGCAGCCTCGAGCCTTCCGACGAAGAGCGGGAGCGCGCCGCACGCACGGCGGCGCTGTGGCTCCAGGGTGTCCATCGCGCCGCGGCGCCGGTGCTGGCCGCGGCGCCCAGCGGTTGGCGCAACGCGCGTCTTCCGGACCAACGGGTCGTCCTCACCCACGGCGAGAGCGAGGTGGTCGTCCGCTACCACACGCTGCGGGATGGGAGCTTTCGCTTCGACGATGGCAGCTCTGCGCATATCCATGCCTGGAGCGGCGACGCCATCGACGTGGAGATCGCGGGCCGCCGCAGCCGGACGCGGGTTACATGCGCCGACGATCGGCTGGTCGTGCACGGGCCCCGAGGCGACCTGGAGCTCACGCTGCAGCCGCGCTTCGTGATTCCGGGGGCCGAGGACGTCTCCGGCGGCTTCGTCGCCCCCATGCCGGGCAAGGTGATCGAGTTGCGCGTGCGAGCCGGCGACCGCGTGAAGGCCGGCGAGACGCTGATCGTGCTGGAGGCCATGAAGATGGAGCACCCCATGCGCGCCACCGAAGACGGTGTCGTCCGCGAGGTGCGCGTGTCCGAGGGCGAGCAGGTGGAGGCCGGCACGGTGCTGCTGGTCGTGGAGTCCGCCGACGCGGAAGACAAGGGAGACTCGTGATGGCTGACCCGATCCGGATCGCGAACTGCTCGGGCTTTTTCGGCGATCGCCTCTCGGCGGCTCGGGAGATGGTGGAGGGCGGGCCCATCGACGTCCTCACCGGCGACTGGCTGGCCGAGTTGACGATGCTGATCCTCGCGCGTACGCGCCTCAAGCGTCCGAATGGCGGCTACGCGCGCACCTTCGTGGTCCAGATGGAGCAGGTCATGGGCACCTGCCTCGACCGGGGCATCAAGGTGGTGTCCAACGCCGGCGGCCTGGATCCGGACGGCTGCGCCGACGCCGTGGCCGAGGTGGCGCAGAAGCTGGGGCTGAGCCCGAAGATCGCCTACGTGCGCGGCGACGATCTGGTGCCGCGCATGGACGATCTGATCGCGTCCCACCAGCTGAGTCACTTCGAGACCGGCGATCCCATCAAGGATGCATCGGCCTTTCTCACCGCCAACGCCTACCTCGGTTGCTGGGGCATCGTCGACGCGCTGGAGCAGGGCGCGGATATCGTGATCACCGGACGCGTCACCGATGCGGCGGTGGTGTGCGGCCCGGCGGCCTGGCACCACGGCTGGAGTCGCAGCGATTGGGACGCGCTGGCGGGTGGCGTGGCGGCCGGCCACGTGATTGAGTGCAGCACCCAGGCCACCGGCGGGAACTACTCCTTCTTCACCGAGGTCCCCGGCATGACGCGGGTCGGCTTCCCCTGGGCGGAGGTCGCCGCGGACGGCTCCTCGGTGATCGGCAAGCACGACGGAACCGGCGGCGAGGTCTCCATCGGCACCGTGACGTCGCAGCTGCTCTACGAGATCGGCGGGCCCCAGTACCTCGGCCCGGACGTGACGACGCGCTTCGACACGATCCAGCTGGAGCAGGTCGCTCCCGACCGGGTGCGGATGCACGGCATCCAGGGCGAGCCGCCGCCGACGACCCTCAAGGTCTGCATCAACCGGTCGGGCGGCTTCCGCAACGACATGAGCGTCTGCCTCACCGGGCTCGACATCGAGGCCAAGGCGAAGCTGGTGGAAGAGGCCTTCTGGGAGGCCTGCCCCTTCGCGCCCTCGGACTACGCCCAGGTGACGACTCGGCTGAGCCGGACCGACCGACCCGATCCCGAGAGCAACGAGCAGGCGGTCGCCATCCTCAAGATCAGCGCCAAGGACCCGGATGCGGAGAAGGTGGGCCGCGGCTTCTCCAACGCCGTGATCGAGCTGGCATTGGCCTCGATCCCCGGCTTCTTCGGCGTGGGCGGGGGTCCGTCGGCGGGCCGGCCCTTCGGCGTGTACGAGCCCGCCTGCGTTCCGGCGGAGACGGTTCCCCAGGAGGTGGTGCTGCTGGGCGGCGAGGCGCGTCAGGTCTCGTCGGTGATTCCGCCGGGCGAGACCTCGGTCACGCCGGCGCCGGGTCCCGGCGCCGCCGCGCCCGGCGGCCCGACGGTTCGGGCGCCGCTCGGCGCCGTGGTTGGGGCGCGTTCGGGCGACAAGGGCGGCAACGCCAACCTGGGCGTCTTCGCGCGCAGCGACGAGGCCTGGGCCTGGCTCGATGCGTTCCTCAGCGTCGAACGCCTGTGCGAGCTGCTGCCCGAGGTGGCGCCGCTGCAGGTGGATCGCCACCGCCTGCCGGCCATCCGCTCGCTCAACTTCGTGGTCCACGGTCTGCTCGAAGAGGGCGTCGCCGCGGCGACCCGCCAGGATCCCCAGGCCAAGAGCCTGGGCGAGTGGCTGCGCGCGCGGGTCGTGGACGTGCCGGAGGCCCTGCTTCCGTGAGTCCGTCGGCGGCGCGAGCTCCGCGGGAACGCATGCGCTTCCCCGGCGTGCGCGCACCGAAGCCGCTGCTCGCGCCGGAAGCCGAGCGCAAGCTCACCGAGCGTCAACGCCAGGTGCTCGATGAGCTGGATGGCCTGGTGGTATCCGAGGGGATGGCGGAGTTGACCATGGCCGAGATCGCGGCCGAGGTGAACTGCTCGCTGCGCACGCTCTACGAGCTCTCGCCCAGCAAGGACGAGTTGCTGCTCACGATCGTGGACCGGCGCCTGCACCGCATCGGCCGCAAGGCCCACGATGCGCTCGACACTTCGCTGCCCGCCCTGGATGCCCTGCGGGCCTACCTGCAGGCGGCCCACGAAGCCGTGCAGCCCACGACCGCCAGCTTCGCACTGGAGTTCGCCGACCTCCCGGGAGCCAAGCGTCTGCTCGACGCCCACGAAGGCCACGTGATCGCCGTAACCCAGAGTCTGCTCGATCGCGCCGTGGCGGAAGCCGAGATTCCGGCGGTGGACACGGCGTCCGTCGCCCACGTACTGGGCGGCCTGGGCCGCGAGTTCGCGCGTCCCGACGTGGCCGAAGTGGCGAAGGCCTCGCCCAAGGCCACCGCCGATGCACTGGCGGAGATCCTCTTGCGGGGGTTGGAAGCCGGTTGAGCCGCGACGCGCCGTCGGCTCGTGGGGTCGATCGCGAGTTCCGGGTGCTGCTGGTCTCGGCAACCGCGGCCCTCACCCTGGGCCTGCTGCCCATTACCGTTCTTC